>JBEVMD010000387.1:0-5243 GCA_040508835.1 Duganella sp.
AGCCAGCGCACTGAGCCGACCGCTTGCTGGTCGACTTCCAAAACAAAACCGCCGCCATCGCGCAGGTGTTCTGCAACGATGACGGCGGTTTCGCGGTGGCCGCTGGAAGTGACGCTGACCTTGCCAGCCCACGCAGCACGCGTGAGCTCGGCAATCAGTCTGGCATCGTCCTGGCTAGCCTCCCGCACGATGATTTTCTTCGGAGCCTGATTCATGATACCCAGAGCGAGGCGCGGCGCCGCAGACAGTGCGTTAGCACGGCAAGGTGCCGCAACGAAGCTATGGGTATCATGACGGGTTCCTAGCGGATGCGCATGCCGGGCTGTGCGCCTGGCCACGGGTTAAGGATGTAAATGCCCGGATTGGCTTTCTCGTCCTTGGCGGAACCCGCCAGCACCATGCCTTCGGAGACGCCGAACTTCATCTTGCGCGGCGCCAGGTTGGCCACCATGACGGTCAGCTTGCCCACCAGGTCTTCCGGCTGGTACATCGCCTTGATGCCCGAGAACACATTGCGCAGGCGGCCTTCGCCCACGTCCAGCGTCAGGCGCAGCAGCTTGTCGGAACCGTCCACGTGTTCGCAGTTGACGATTTTTGCCACGCGCAGGTCGATCTTGACGAAGTCGTCGATCGAAATTTGCGGCGCCAGTTCCTCTACGCCTTCCGGCATCGGCATGGCCGGTGCCGCCACCGCCGGGGTGGTCTGCTGTACGGCCTGCTTGGCGGGCTTGGCCGGTTTTTCGACGGGCGCCGCGGCGGCTTGCTGATTCGGCGCGTCGAACAGGTCTTCGATCATCTTGGCGTCCACGCGCGTCATCAGGTGCGTGTACGCGCCGATGGTGCGGCCCAGCATGGCCTGCGACACGGCGCCGCTGGCAACATCGGTATCGGCCCACACCAGCTGGCCGTCGTTCAGGAACTTGGCGACATTGCCGGCCACGCCCGGCAGCACCGGCGACAGCAGGATGGTAAGCTGGCGGAACAGGATCAGCGCGGCCGTGCACACGTCGTGCAGTTCGGCCAGTTTGGCGTCGTCCTTGGCCAGGATCCACGGCTTGTTTTCGTCGACGTACTGGTTGGTGATGTCGGCAATTTCCATGATTTCGCGCAGCGCCTTGCCATATTCGCGCGCGTCGAAATTGGCGGCGATATTGGCTTGCCGTTCCACGCCTTCCGGCGTGACCAGCGCGCGCTTGATCCACTCCTGCGCGCCGGGCGACAGCGTGTCGGCCAGCTTGCCGTCGAATTTTTTGGCGATAAAGCCGGCGCAGCGGCTGGCGATGTTGACGAACTTGCCGATCAAATCGCTGTTCACGCGGGCCACGAAATCGTCGCCGGTGAAGTCCAGGTCTTCCACCTTGGAGTTGAGCTTGAAGGCGATGTAATAACGCAGCCATTCCGGGTTCATGCCCAGGTTCAGGTAGCGCAGCGGCGAGATGCCGGTGCCGCGCGACTTCGACATCTTTTCGTTGTTGACGGTCAGGTGGCCGTGCACGTTGACCTTCAGCTTGTCGATCACCGGGTGGCCGGCGAATTTCAGCATCGCAGGCCAGAACAGCAGGTGGAACGAGACGATATCCTTGCCGATGAAGTGGATCTGTTCGGTGGCCGGATCGTTGAGCAGCGCATTGAAATCGATGCCCTGTTTTTCGCAGTAGTTCTTCAGGCTGGCCAGGTAGCCGACCGGCGCATCCAGCCACACGTAGAAGAATTTACCGGGCGCATCGGGGATCGGGATGCCGAAGTACGGCGCGTCGCGCGAGATATCCCAGTCGGCCAGCTTTTCGCCGGACTCGCCTAGCCACTCGCTGACCTTGTTCACCATTTCCGGCTGCAGGCGGCCGGGCGTGTTGAGCCAGTCCTTGAGGAACTGGTAGCAGCGCGGGTCGGACAGCTTGAAGAAGTACTGTTCCGAATCTTTCAGTACCGGCGTGGCGTTGGTAAATACCGAGAACGGGTTGATCAGTTCGGTAGGCTGGTACGCGGCGCCGCACACTTCGCAGTTGTCGCCATACTGGTCTTTCGCATGGCACACCGGGCACTCGCCCTTGATGTTGCGGTCGGCCAGGAACATGCCTTTGACCGGATCGTAGAAGCGCGGCACGATCTTCGTCTGGATCAGGCCGGCGTCGCGCAGCTTGCGGTAGATGCCTTGCGACAGTTCGACGTTTTCCGGCGAGTCGGTGGAGTACCAGTTATCGAAGGCGATGTGGAAACCGTCGAGGTACTGGGCGCGGCCGGCGGCGATCTTGGCCACGAATTCCTGCGGCGTGATGCCTTCCTTTTCGGCGGCAATCATGATCGGCGTGCCGTGCGTGTCGTCGGCGCCCACGAAGTGCACCACGCGCTGCGTGCTGTGTTCACCTTCGCCATCGCGCTGCATTCGCTGGAACCGGACCCAGATGTCGGCCTGGATGTACTCCATCATGTGGCCAATATGGAAAGCGGCATTTGCGTAGGGCAGGGCGGTGGTGACAAACAGCTTGCGGGTCATGGTTGATGCACTTTGTGGGTGGAAAAGACGCATTTTAACAGCGGTTCGGGCGCGCGGGCATGTCGCCGGGCCGGTCGCCGGGGAAATTTGCCGCGATGCGCTAGAATGGGCGCATATTTCACGGAGAGCCTCATGAGCATCACAGTAGACCAAGTCAAAGCCGCCCTGTCGCAAGTCATTGACCCAAATACAACGAAAGATTTTGTCAGCGGCAAGACCGTGAAAAATCTGAAGGTCGAAGATGGGGACATCTCGCTCGATATCGAGCTCGGCTACCCAGCCAAAAGCCAGGTCGACGCCATCCGCCGCAACGTGATTGCCGCCCTCAAGGCCGTGCCGGGCGCGGGCAACATCAGCGTCGGCGTGTCCTCGAAGATCATCGCCCACACGGTGCAGCGCGGTTTGAAGCTGATGCCCAACGTGAAAAACATCATTGCCGTTGCCTCGGGCAAGGGCGGCGTGGGTAAATCCACCACGGCCGTCAACCTGGCGCTGGCGCTGGCCGCCGAAGGCGCGTCCGTCGGCCTGCTGGACGCCGACATCTACGGTCCGTCGCAGCCGATGATGCTGGGCGTCAAAGGCCGTCCCGAAACCAAGGATGGCAAGTCGATGGAGCCGATGGAAAACCACGGCGTGCAAGTGTCGTCGATCGGCTTCCTGATCGACCCGGACGAACCGATGGTCTGGCGCGGCCCGATGGTCACGCAGGCGCTGCAGCAACTGCTGGAGCAGACCAACTGGCGCGACCTCGACTACCTGATCGTCGACATGCCGCCCGGTACCGGCGACATCCAGCTGACGCTGTCGCAGAAAGTGCCGGTCACGGGCGCCGTCATCGTCACCACGCCGCAGGACATCGCGCTGCTGGACGCGCGCAAGGGCCTGAAAATGTTCGAAAAGGTCGGCATTCCGATCCTGGGCATCGTGGAAAACATGAGTACCCATATCTGCTCGAACTGCGGCCACGCGGAAGAAATCTTCGGCGCCGGCGGCGGCGAGAAGATGTGCAAGGATTTCAACGTCGACTTCCTCGGTGCGCTGCCGCTGACCATGTCGATCCGCGAGCAGGCCGATTCCGGCAAGCCGACCGTGGTGGCCGATCCCGACGGTCCGGTGGCTGCCATCTATAAAGAGATCGCCCGCAAGATCGCGGTGCAGGTGTCGGAGAAGGCCAAGGATATGACCAGCAAGTTCCCCAGCATCGTGATCAAGAACGACTGATGGCGGGTGGCCGGCTGCCTGGTTGTGAACCAGGCGGTCGGGTAGGCTGTAAAATACCGCTTTTACCTTACAGCTTTCATCTCCATGACCAACGCGCCTATCACCGCACCAGCCAAGCCAGTCCGCACCCGTTTCGCCCCGAGCCCCACCGGCTACCTCCACCTGGGCGGCGCCCGCACGGCGCTGTACTCGTGGGCGTTTGCCCGCCACTTTGGCGGCACCTTCGTGCTGCGCATCGAAGACACGGACCTGGAGCGCTCCACCCCTGAAGCGGTGCAAGCCATTATCGAAGGCATGGAGTGGCTGGGACTCTCGCACGACGAAGGCCCGTTCTACCAGATGCAGCGCATGGACCGCTACCGCGAAGTGCTGGCGCAAATGCTCGATGCCGGCACTGCCTACCAGTGCTACTCGTCCCCGGAAGAAGTGGAAGCGATGCGCGAACGCATGCGCGCCGCCGGCGAAAAGCCGCGCTACGACGGCACCTGGCGCCCGGAAGAGGGCAAGGTCTTGCCGGCGATTCCTGCAGGCCGCAAGCCGGTGCTGCGCTTTAAAAATCCGGAAGGCGGCGAAGTGACGTGGAACGATTTCGTCAAGGGCCCGATCACGATCGCCAATAAAGAGCTGGACGACCTGGTGATCGCCCGTCCGGACGGCACGCCCACCTATAACTTCTGCGTGGCCATCGACGACCTCGACATGGAAATCAGCCACGTGCTGCGCGGCGACGACCACGTTAACAATACTCCGCGCCAGATCAACATCCTGCGCGCCATCGGCGCACCGCTGCCGGAGTACGGCCACCTGCCGATGATCCTGGGTTCCGACGGCGCCAAGATGTCCAAGCGCAAGGATGCCGTCAACGTGATGGATTACCCGGCGCAAGGCTATCTGCCGGAAGCGATCCTGAACTACCTGGCGCGCCTGGGCTGGAGCCATGGCGACGAGGAAGTGTTCTCGATGGAGCAGATGATTGCCTGGTTCGACGGCACGCACCTGTCCAACTCGGCCGCGCAGTTCAACATTGAAAAACTGAACTGGCTCAACAACCACTATATCAAGCAGGCCGACAACGACCGCCTGGCCGAACTGGCCAAGCCGCGCATGCTGGCGGCCGGCGCCGTCTTCGACGGCGCGCCGGCGCTGCCGGTCGTGCTGGCGCTGATGAAGGAACGCGCCAACACGGTCAACGAACTGGCCGACGCCGCCATGCTGTTCTTCCGCGAACCGCAACCGGACGCCGCGCTGCTGGCCCAGCACCTGACCGATGCCGTCAAGCCGGCGCTGGTGCAGTTTGCCGAGCGTTGCCAGACGGTGGAGTGGAACAAGGCCGCGCTGGCTGCCATGATCAAGGAAGTACTGGCGGCTAACAGCTTGAAGATGCCGCAGATCGCCATGCCGCTGCGCCTGTTCATCACGGGCCAGCTGCAGACGCCGGCCATCGACGCAGTGCTGGAAATCTTCGGCCGCGAGACCGTTGTGGCGCGTGTGGCCAGGTTCCTCTAATTATTCGTCGATAGCAGAGGCA
>JBEVMD010000475.1:0-7793 GCA_040508835.1 Duganella sp.
AGTTGTCGAGCGCCTCGTCGCGCTTGCCGCCCCGTTCCTGCAATGGCGCCAGCTGGCTCAGGACACGGCCATCGGCAGGATGCGTGGCTGCCAGTTTTTCCAGCAGCAGCAAGGCCTTGGGTGCCGCCTTGCCGCTGCCATAAAATGCGGCCAGCCGCAAGCTGGCGTCCACGTCGTCGGGATGGTCCTGCACGGCGCGTTCGAGCCACGCCTGCGCCACCGGCGCCTGGCCGCGGGTGAGCGCCAGGTTGGCCAGCGCCACCATCAGGTCGAGATTGCGCGGGTCTTTTTTGAGCGCAGCCTCGAGCCGCGCGCGGGCCGCTTCCGGCTGTCTGTCGTTCAGATCCAGCTGGGTCAGGTTATCGAGCGCGGGAAGAAACAGCGGATCGGCCTTCAGCGCGCGCTCAAAGCTCAGGCGCGCGGCGGCGGGGTCGCGGTTCATCAGCAGCACGCCCCCCTTGAGATTGTGCACCATCGGGTTGTCGGCTTGGTGCGCCTCCATGCGGCGCACCGATTCCAGCGCCTTGGCGTAATCGCGCTGGCGCAGCTGGGCGAGGACCAGCAGCACGCCCGTGCGCGAGGATGTTTGGTCGGCGTCCACCGCCGCTTCGAGCTGGGCGATGGCGCGCCCGGTGTCGCCCAGGCCCAGCTGGCTCATGGCCAGCGCGGTGCGCAACATGGTGGTCTGCGGCGCCAGCGTGCTGGCCCGTTCGAACTGGGCGGCGGCCAGGTCGAACCGGCGCTGCCGCATATACAGTTCGCCGGCCAGCGACAGCATTTCCACGTCGTCCTGGTGCTGCGCCAGCATGGGCGCGATCACTGCCAAAGCTTGCGCGGAATCGCCGGAATGCATCAGCACCGACGCCAGCAGCTTGCTTGCGTACGGCTGGCCGGGATTGGCTTCCAGGAATTTGCGCAAGTGCTGTTCGGCCTGCGGATACGACCCCAGGCCGCGCATCACCACGCCCATCAGCAGGTGGCTGGGCAGGTGCTCGGGTGCGGCCCGCAGCACCAGTTGCAGCTGGTCGCGCGCGGCCGTCAGCTTGCCCTGGCGGAAGTCGAGCAGCGCCTGCGTATAAATCAGCATCAGGCTGTTGGGCGCCACCCGGCGTGCAATGGCCAGCTCGGCGCGCGCCTGGTCGAACTGGCCCGACTGGATGTGCAGACTGGCGATATCCACGTGCGCCTGCACCAGCGCCGGATGGAGCGCCAGCGCCTTGCGGTACGCGGCCAGCGCCGGCGAATTCCGATTTTTCAGCCGCAGCAGGTCGCCTTTCAGGCGCCAGGCGTCGACGTCGTCGGGAAATTGGGCCAGCGCGCGCTCGGTCAGCGCCAGCGCGCGTGCCGTGTCGCGCTGCGGCGGCTGCAGCGCGATGCGCGCCTGGCCGATCAGCGCGGCGGGCTGCCCGGGATGGCGCACCAGGATGTGCGCGAACACGGCGGCCGCCTCGTCCTGGCGGTTCAGGCCCAGCAGCGCATGGCCGCGCAGCGCCATCAGCCTGGGCTGCTGATCGTCGGCCTGGATCTCGGCCAGCATGTCGTCGAACCGGCCCTGCAGCAGCAGCGATTTACCGAGCCATGGCATGACTTCCGCCCGGTTCTTGCCCAATTCCATGGCGCGCCGCATTTCCTTTTCGGCCGACAGGACGTCGCCCGTGTCCAGGTACAGGCGCCCGAGGGCCAGCCGTGCCGCAGCGTCCGCCGGCGCCTGCTGGATCAGGTTTTTCAGTTCGATGATGGCCGACTTGGTCTCGCCGCGCGCCTCGAGCTGGCGGGCGTCGGCCAGCAGGTGTTCGTTACTGGGCTTGCTTCCGCAGCCGGCCAGCATCGCCAGCAGGGCAATCGCAACGGTACCTGACGACAACCGCATCTTCGGACGCAAACTGGGCATGACGCTCTCCTGGCACAAGGTGTGCCGCTAGCGTAAGGAGCTTACGGCACCGCTTTGTTGATGCCCCGCAAAAGCCCGCGCCTTGGGAGGCAATGGCGCGCAATAGCCGGGCGTTTGTGCCACCTCAAACGTGGGCAGGACGCGCTCCGTAGAATCGGCCAGACGGTGGTTCAACGCTCTATAAACGAGGTGCTCACATGGAAGTGCTTGCGGTGGTGGGATTGGGATATGTCGGCCTGTCGCTGGCAGTAGCGTTCGGCACGCAGCGGCGCACCATCGGCGTGGATTTGTCCGAGCGCAAGGTCGCCAGTTACCGGCTGGGCATCGACCCGGCAGGCGAGGTCAGCGCGGAGCAGTTCCACGCCTCGCGCTGGCTGGAAATGGGCTGCGACCCGGCTGCGCTGGCGCACGCCGATTATATTATCGTGGCCGTGCCCACGCCCGTGGACAGCGCCCACAATCCCGATTTTTCCGCGCTGCTGGGCGCCAGCGCGTCGGTGGGCCGCTACATGAAGCCGGGCGCGGTGGTGATCTACGAATCCACCGTGTACCCCGGCGCCACCGAGGAAATCTGCATCCCGGTCCTGGAACAGCACTCGGGCCTGACCTGGCAGCGCGATTTCCACGTGGGTTTTTCGCCCGAGCGCATCAATCCCGGCGACAAGGAACATACGCTGACGTCGATCCGCAAGGTGGTCTCCGGCGACGACGCCCCGACCCTGGCGCGGGTGGCCGCGCTGTACGAGCAAGTGGTCGAAGCGGGCGTGCACCGGGCCTCCAGCATCAAGGTGGCGGAGGCGGCCAAGGTCATCGAAAACACCCAGCGCGACCTCAACATCGCGCTGATGAACGAACTGGCCATCATCTTCGACCGGCTCGACATCGATACGCTGGAAGTGCTGCAGGCGGCCGGCACCAAGTGGAACTTTTTGCCGTTCCGCCCCGGCCTGGTGGGCGGCCACTGCATCGGCGTCGATCCTTATTACCTGACCCACAAGGCGGAAATGCTGGGCTACCACCCGCACGTGATCCTGGCCGGGCGCCGCATCAACGACGGCATGGCCAAGTTCGTGGCCGAAAAAACCGTCAAGGAAATGGTGCGCGCCGGTTTCAAGCTCAAGGGCTGCCGGGTCAACGTGCTGGGCCTGACGTTCAAGGAAAACTGCCCCGATCTGCGCAACTCCAAGGTGGCGGACATGATTCACGAGCTCGAATCGTACGGCTTGCAGGTCCACGTCCACGATCCCGTGGCGGATGCCGACGAGGCCATGCACGAATACGGCGTGCGGCTGGAAAGCTGGGACGAACTGCCGTGCGCCGAAGCGCTGATCAGCGCGGTGGCGCACCGGGAGCTGGCCGCGCGGCCGCTGGCCCAGGTGCGCGACAAGCTCGCGCCCGACGGCTGCTTCATCGACCTGAAATCGCAGTTCGACGAAACGGCGCTGCGCGACAGCGGCGTGAGCGTGTGGAGGCTGTGATGCCCGATGACGACCAACAGCACGACGGCGGCACTGGCAATGGCCACCGCAGCGACATGCCCGCCGCCACGGCCTACCAGCACGCGCGTGCGCGGCTCGAACAACGCCAGTACCGCTGGCTGGTCACCGGCGCGGCCGGCTTCATCGGCTCCAACCTGCTGCAGGCGCTGCTGGAACTGGGGCAGCGCGTGGTGGGGCTCGACAATTTCCTGACCGGCCACCGGCACAACCTGGAGCAGGTGAGGGCGGCGGTCGGCCCCGCCATCTGGCGCAATTTCGAGCTGGTCGAAGGCGATATCCGCGACGCCGTGGTTTGCCGCGGCGCCTGCGCCGGCGCCGACTTCGTCCTGCACCAGGCGGCCCTGGGCTCGGTTGCCCGGTCGATCGACGATCCGCTGCTCACGAACGATATCAACGTGGGCGGCTTTCTCAATGTGCTGGACGCCGCGCGGCTGGCCGGCGTGCGGCGCCTCGTGTATGCCGCCTCGAGCGCCACGTACGGCGATCATCCCGCCTTGCCCAAGCAGGAGCCCCATATCGGCCGGTCGCTGTCGCCGTACGCCGTGAGCAAGCATATCAACGAACTGTATGCGGCCGTGTACGCCCGCTGCTATGGCACCCAGACCATCGGCCTGCGGTATTTCAATGTGTTCGGTCCCCGGCAAGACCCGTGCGGCGCGTACGCGGCAGTGATCCCGCAGTGGATCGCGGCCATGATCGGCCAGCGCCAGGTGACCATCAACGGCGACGGCGAGAGCAGCCGCGATTTCTGTTTCGTGGCCAACGCGGTCCAGGCCAATCTGCTGGCCGCACTGACCGACCAGCCGGCAGCAGTCAACCAGGTGTACAACGTTGCCGTGGGCGGCCGCACCACCCTCAATGAGCTGTATTTGTTGTTACACGCGTTGCTGGTGGACCGGTACGGTCATTTGCGCGACCATCAACCGCACTACGCCGGTTTTCGCGCCGGCGACGTGCGCCATTCCCAGGCCGATATCGGCAAGGCCGCCGATTTACTCGGTTATGTCCCCACCCACGATGTGCGCCGGGGCTTGCGCCAGGCACTGCGCTGGTATATCGAACAGCTGGATCTGGGCCGGCGGCAATAAAAAATCGGCCCAGCACCGCAGCGTGCGTGCGTTGCCGGCCACCGGTTGTCCCATGCCGGCCCACGCCTGCAGGCGCCGCGCATCGATAGCCAGGCCAGGCTCTCCGGCGTAGCGGCCCGCTTGCACGGCGATGGCGCGGGGCGCAGCGCGATCGGCATGCCAGCCGATCCCCGTGCCGATCGCCACCAGGACCGACACCACCAGGATTCCCGACTTGTTAAATAACTCCATCGCGGTGCTTTCGTGGCGGGTCGGTTACGAAAGGGAAGCATCTCCGTGGTCGGATGCGTGCTGGTCCAGCCAGGCGGCGGCGTGTGCCAGCACCAGCGCGTATTGCGCCTGCACGTCGTCGAACCGGGCAGGGATGTGGTCGGTGGCGCGGTCCACCATCGCCTGTTCGAGCGCCAGCGATGCCGTAATCAGGCGCTTGGCGCCCAGCGAGCCGACCGACCCGCGCAACCCGTGAAAGATCTTGCCCGCGACGTCCAGCCGGCCGGCGTCGATGGCGGCACGGGCCTGCTCGATCGGCGCCATGCCCGGGGCGCACGCATCACGGACAATCTTGGTGACAATGGCCAGCGCCTTCTCGTCGTTACCCATGTATTTGAGCAGGGTGGCGACCGAGAACACGTTGTCGTCAAGCGGTAACGAGGGGGCTTCAGACATGCATCACTCCAGAGTTGGTGTGACATATCATACCCTGTCGCCCCGAGCGCCCCGGTGCGGAGTGTGACTATTTACCGACAGTAAGGTTTTGCCAGCGACTGTCTGCCGTTTTATTTATTTACTGCTGTTTATTGTTATCGAACTGCTGCGCCAGCGTTTGCAGCGGCACCCGCAGCGCCGGCGACACCGCCACGCCTGCCGGCGGCGTCACCCGCATCGGCTTGCCTGTGGCGCTCGAAGCGTGCAGGACGTTGTCGTGCACTTCGGGCGCAGCGTCCCACACCGGGTTGTCGAGCCCTTCGAACACGCTTTTGAGCTGGTCGCCCCAGGTGTTGCGGATCATGTGGAAATACTGGTTGCGCTCGTCGATGGTGACAAACCGGGTGACCGCCAGCGCCTGGTTTTCGTACACGAGCAAGTCGAGCGGCAGACCCACCGACACATTGGAGCGCAAGGTGGAATCCATCGAAATCAGCGCACATTTGGCAGCGTCGTCGAGGCACGTGCCCGGGGTGATCACGCGGTCGATGATCGGCTTGCCGTACTTGGCCTCGCCGATCTGGAAATACGTGTTTTCATCGTGCGATTCGATGAAATTGCCGGCTGAATAAATCTGGAACAGCCGGCAGCGCTCGGCGCCAATCTGGCCGCCGAAAATGATGCTGACGTTGAACTCAATGCCGAACTCGGCCAGCGATTTGGCGTCGCGCTCGTGGACGAAGCGCACGGCGTCGCCCAGGATGCGGGCGGCGTCGTACATGCTGGCGGCATTCCAGATGGTGCGGCCGTCGGGACTGACGTAGTCGGACACCATCTGCCGGATCGATTGCGAGATCGACAAGTTGCCGGCAGTCATCATGACCATGACCCGGTCGCCGGGCACGTCGAACACGCTCATCTTGCGGAACGTGCCCACCTGGTCCACGCCCGCATTGGTACGCGAATCCGATAAAAACACCAGCCCGGCATCGAGGCGCATTGCCACACAATAAGTCATGTTGAAATAAGTTTAATAAAAGTATGATTATTTTACACCCGGCAACTCTTGAGTGGAAATATGAACGATCACTTCCATCGATTCCGTGCCGCCGCCGCGCCGTACGCCGCGCACCGGGGCCGCGCCGTCATAGTCGCGGCCGATGGCAAGCCGGCAATAAGCGTCGGTCATCAACCGCGCATGGGTGACATCGATACTGATCCAGCCATGATAATCCTTGTCCTCGACCCACGCATCCACCCACGCGTGGCTGGCGGCGTGGCCGCTGTTTTCCGGATCGATATAGCCGGACACGTAACGGGCCGGAATCCCGTGCGCATGGCAGCAGGCCAGGAACAGATGGGCATGGTCCTGGCACACGCCCTGGCCCAGCGCCAGCGCATCGCTGGCTGTCGTGGTCACGGCCGTCGCACCGCTTTGATACCGGACCGCACCAAAGATGTGCTCGGCAAGAGACATGAGGTCGCGCGTCTGGGCGCGGCCATCGGGCAGGCACGACGCGGCCAGCTCGAGAATGCTGTCGGTCGCCTCGGTCAGCCGGGTGGGGACCGTGAAAATCAGCGGCGACAGATTTTCGCCGTTGGCCACCCGGCCCTTGAGCGGCGCCGTGGTGTCGATGATGCCCGACGCCACGATGTCCAGGCCCTGGTGCCGGGTGTCCATGGTCATCATGTGCGACAGGTTGCCGAATGCATCGGTATAAGCGTGGACGTGGCCCGGCACGGCGAGTTTCCAGGACTGCACCAGCTGCTGCGCTTCCTTGCGCGGGGTCAGGTGCAGTTGCTGGATGGTGTAGGCCAGCGGCGCGGTATAGATGTAGCGCGTTTCGTGCCTGATATTAAGTTGCATTGTGTGGCCTCGTGGTCATGCCGCCAGGGGCACCAGGAAATCGCGGCTGACGCGATCGCCCAATTGGTTGATATCGGCCAGAAAACGGGTGAGGGTGTCGTGCAGGCCCGCTTCCAGGATGTCGTCGATCTTGGAAAATTCCAGCGCCGCATGCAGGCGGCCAGCCAGGCGTTCCGTATCGGCCGACACGTCGTTGCGCACGGCGCGCAGGTTTTGCACCACCTCGTCCATGCAGGCCAGCAGCGAACGCGGCATGTCGCCGCGCAGCATCAGCAGCTCGGCAATGCGCGCCGGGGTAATCACATCGCGGTACACCTTGCGGTAGATCTCGAAGCCCGACACCGAACGCAGCAGCGCGCCCCAGTAATAAAAGTCGCGCTGGTTCATGGCGTCGCCCGTGGCGGGGGCGGGCGTGCCGCTGTGGAATTTCACGTCCAGGATGCGGGCCGTGTTGTCGGCGCGCTCCAGGAAGGTGCCCAGCCGGATGAAATGCACGGCCTCGTCGCGCAACATGGTGCCCAGCGTGACGCCGCGCGACAGGTGCGAGCGGTACTTGACCCACTCGAAGAACTTGCTGGGGTCGTCATCGAGCATGGGGCCTTTCAACAGCTTCTGCATGTCGAGCCAGGTCTGGTTCTGGATTTCCCACACCTCGGTGGTGAGCGTGCCGCGCACGGCGCGGGCATTTTCGCGCGCCTCCGTCAGGCACGACACGATCGACGACGGATTACCCGTGTCGCGCACCATGAAGTCGATCACTTCGCGGGCGGCCACGGTCGGGTATTGCTCCTCAAATGCTTCCT
>JBEVMD010000480.1:0-7863 GCA_040508835.1 Duganella sp.
GAGGTCCGGACCAGCTCGTCCATTCCATCGTCCACGCCCGCCGCCAGCCCCCGCCGATGGAGTTCTGCGGTGACGTTCAGTTCCAGTGCGTAGGCCACTTCGCGCAACTGTTCGACGATCTGCCGCCCTTCGCTATCGAGCACACTCGCCTCGCATACGGGATACGGCTCCGGCTCGCGGTTGCCCGCACCTTCAAAATGCAGCGTCGTGGCCTGATCGAACGCCGGCAGCACGGTGTGCGTAAAATAATCGTCGTATTCGACGGGCAAGCCCCAGTGCGTTGCGCCCAGCACGTACAGGTGGGCCGGACGGTCGCCCCCGCGCACCGCTTCCCACAGTCTCGGCGTTGCGCTGCCGGCAGCCGAACTCATGGCGCAACACCACAGCAGCGACAGTCCCATGGCGCAGCGCACCGCTGCATGCGGGCGAAACAGTCGGGTAAAAGACAAACTGGGCGGGTGCGACACTTCATGTTCTCCTTGCGGGTGATGGGGGCCTTGGCCCCGCGAACATGAACATTGTTTCACGTTGAAATCGGCCACAATCTCTCCAATGTCCACCCGCCAGGGCAACATTGTAAAAATCTTGATACATGAACATTACGCAACCGTAATGTTAGAAACGCGCCCCGTCGTTACAGGCGGCGGGCCGGTATGTCATGTAACGCCGCTGATACAAAAAAGAGGGAAAACATGCGGGAAAGTCGTGCGGCGCCAGAATTGGCGCCGGCGGAGGTGCCGACCGGTCAGCGCGCAGTGCGCAAATACGCCAGCAGGTCGGCAATCTGCTGCGCGTCGCGGATGCCCCAGAAACGCATGCTGGTCCCCGGCACCACGTCGTGCGGGGCGCGCAGGAAGGCAGCCAGGTTTGGCTCGGTCCAGACCAGGTTCGAGCGCTTCATGGCGTCCGAGTATTTGAAGCCGGCGCTGGTGCCGGCCTTGCGGCCGACGATGGCGTTGAGCTGCGGGCCGTAGCCCGGCTGCGCGTACTTGCCCACCTGGTGGCACGAGGCGCAGGTGCGGAAGGCGATTTCGCCGGCTGCGGGGTTGCCGACCACGGTGGCAGCGCGGCCGGCGGCGTGGACGTTGAAGGTGACGGCGGCAATGAGGATCAGGGCTGTTTTCATGGGAAGCCAGGATGACGGATTACAGCAAGTGTAACGCCGCATACTGGAGCAGCATGATCGTCTTGGCATCCGCGATCTCGCCGCTGGCCATCATGGCCATGGCCTGCTCGATGGGCAGCTCCAGCACCTCGATATCCTCGCCCTCTTCCGCCAGTCCGCCGCCGGTGCCGGGACGCGAGGCCGGGTCGTATTCGCCCACGAAAAAATGCAGCCGTTCCGTCACCGAGCCGGGGCTCATGAACGCCTCGAAGATCTTGCGCACGGCGCCGATGCGGTAGCCGGTTTCCTCTTCCACTTCGGCCTTGATGCGCTCCTCGGGCGACGCCTGGTCCAGCAGGCCGGCCGGCGCCTCGATCAGAAAGCCCGGATGCCCTTCCACGTACGCGGGATACCGGAACTGGCGCACCAGCACCACGGTGCGCTGCGCCAGGTGGTACAGCAAGATGGTGGCGCCGTGGCCGCGGTCGTAGGTTTCGCGCGACTGCCGCTGCCAGGTGCCGTCGGCGCGCAGATAGTCGAACGTGGTTTTCTTCAGCACGAACCAGTCGTCGGACAAAGTCTCTACCTGGTGGATGCGGATACGGTCGTCAAGCATGGCGGCTCCTGGAAAGTGTGATTGCGTATTTTTAAAATATCACGCATTATCGTGCAACATCAAGAAAATTCGTGCACACATGCTCACACGCCAACGCAAGGAACTGCTGCTGACCCGCCTGCGGGACGACGGGCGCATCGTCGCCAGATCGCTGAGCGAGGAACTGGCCGTCTCCGAAGACACGATCCGCCGCGACCTGCGCGAGCTGGCCGCCGACGGCCTGCTGCTGCGCGTGCACGGCGGCGCGCTGCCGCTGGCGCCCGCGCTGCCACCGTCGCCGGCCATGGGCGACTTCGCCCAGCGCCAGCACATCTCGCGCGACACCAAGCCGGCCATCGCCCGCGCGGCGGCGGCCATGATCGCGCCCGGGCAGATCGTGTTCCTCGATGGCGGCACCACCGCCGTGCAGCTGGCGCGTCAGCTGCCGGCCACGCTGCGCTGCACGGTGGTCACCCATAGTCCCAGCATCGCGGTGGAACTGGTTGCGCACCCGCTGGTGGAAGTCATCCTGATCGGCGGGCGGCTTTTTAAACACTCGATCGTGACCATGGGCCCCGATGCGCTGGACGCCATCGCGCAGATCCGCACCGACGTGTATTTCATGGGCGTGTGCAGCCTGCATCCGCAGCAGGGACTGAGCACGGGCGACTACGAGGAAGCAGGCGTCAAGCGGGCGATTGCCGGCGCGGCGCAGAAAACGGTGGTGCTGGCGTCGCCCGAAAAGCTCGACACCGCGTCGCCGTTCCGCATCGCGCCCTTGACCAGCGTGGGCGCCATCATCGTCCATGCGGATGCCGACGAGGACCTGCTGGCGCCCTATCGCAGCCTGGGTATCGAGGTCGTGCTGGCCCGGTGACGTTGTAAAGAAAAGACTGCGCATCCGTGCACCGGCATGGCACACTGCGTGTTTCGACCCGCGTCCCATTTTATGCAGTACCCGAACCCCGATGGATTGCGCCGCACCCGGCGCCTGCTGCTGACGGCAGGCCTCACGCTTGCCTGCGCCCGCGCCATGGCGGTTGGCGCGCCAACAACATTGACTTATCCGCTCACCAGCGAAGGCGTGGACAGCCGCTACGACTACGAATGGGCGGTGCTGCGCACGGCGCTGGAAAAATCGCGCACCCGCTTCGGCCCCTTCGACCTGCAGCGCACCGCGAACGCCATGTCGCCGGCGCGCGTGCTGCACGAGATGGAAGCGCCGGCAGGACGGATCAATGTGTTCGTGCGCGCCACGTCGCCGGAGCTGGAACGGCAATTCCTGCCGGTGCGCCTGCCCGTCGACCGCGGCCTGCTCGGCTACCGCCTGCTGCTTATCCGCTCCGCCGACCAGCCCCGCTACGCGCGCGTCAGAACCGTGGGCGACCTGGCGCAACTGCGCGCGGGACTGGGCCAGGGCTGGGCCGATGTCGAGATCCTCAAGGCGGCCGGCATTCCGGTCGTGGAAGGCAGCAGCTACACCGGCCTGTTCTCGATGCTGGACGCGCACCGCTTCGATTTTTATTTGCGCTCGCTCGACGAAGCCACGCGCGAGCTGGAAGAACGCCAGGACGAATATCCACGCATGGCAATTGAGCAGACGCTGCTCGTCCACTACCCGCTGGCGCGCTATTTTTTCGTGCGCCGCGACGCCGAAGGCCAGCAGCTGGCGCAGCGCATCGCGGCGGGCATGGAGACGATGATCCGCGACGGCTCGCTCAACACGCTGTTCCAGCGCCACAAGGGGGATTTGATACGCAGGGCGCGGCTGCGCCAGCGCCACGTGATCCGCATCGCCAACCCGCAACTGGGGCCGGAGACGCCGCTGGCGCGGCCGGAGTTGTGGTTCAATCCCCTCACCGGCAAGTGATGCCGGAGAGTCGCGGATGGTAGCGGATAGTGGCGGATAGCGGCGGATGGCGGCGATGGCGTCGGGTGGCGATTGGATCCCCGCCTGCGCGGGGATGACGGAGCGTGGGACTGTACGGACATCAGCGTGAGCGTTATCCCATGCGCCGTCGCTCCGGGCGGATTACGGCCAGATGGCTTTCAGTACGGCCGCCAGCTGGTAGCCGCCCTGCGTCAGCTGCTCCCTGGCGGTGGCGGAGCTGGGCACCGGGTAGTTGTCCGGCATGGACAGCGCCCACACGCTGTAGGTCTCACCGGTGCTCTTGCTGGTCTGCTTCGTTTCCGCGCCCACCTTGACGTCGGCATAGGCCAGCTTGGAGACGGCCAGCGACTGGTCGGCCCACTGGTACGGCCAGGTGGACAGGTCGCCCGTGGCCACGGCCACCGTCGGATTGCCGGCGATGACCAGCTTGGCGAACTGCCCGGGCGTGCGCGCGCCGATGCGGCGGAATGCGTAGTTGACCACCGTGGTGTCCCAGTACGAGTGGAACGGGCGCGTGGTCTGGGGCGCGCGCGGCGGCGCACCGGTCGAACCGGCCGAACCGGCCGAACCGGCCGGTGGCACCTCTTCATGCGGCGCGGCCGGTATCAGCTGGTCGCTGGTGGCCGTGAGCTTGACGTCGTCGAGCAGCAGGTTGTTGCCGCCACGGGCGTCGAATGCTGCGCCGGTATCCAGCTGCGCCTGGGTCGGCACCACGAACCCGCCGTCCTTGCCCACGAAGCCCGCGCCCACGTGCAGCGGCTGGGCGATGTCGCCGGCCAGGTGGGTGAGGATCAGCAAAGCCTGGCGCGGCGTGAAGTCGTGCGGATTGGTGACGCTGTCGCCCTTCCCTTGCAGGACCGCGATGCACTGCCTGGCCGTCTGCACGATGTCCACGTCCGCCGTGCCCACGCCGTGGTCGTGGTAATGCGGCAGCTGGAACGGCACGTCCGTGTAGTGGTATTCGCTGTGCTTCGGATTGGCCGCCACGTACGATTTCATCTCGTCGCTTTGCGGGCCGCAGTAGGTCCCTTTTACACAGTCGGCCCACGAGGCGATTTTTTCCAGGCTCTCGCCCGGCAGCAGCAAGGCGCGCACGTGCTGCTCGGCGCTGCTGCCCTGAATCAGCTGGTCCGCGATGGCGCCCACCGCGCGGTGGCCGTCGTTGCCCCAGGCCTGGGCGTTGAACGAGACGAAGGCGCCGGACAGCGCCACGATGACTGCGATGTTTTTCATTCTGCTTTGCCCTTGACCGGTTTCGGATACTGCTTGGTGATATTGAGCGGCTGCGCGTACGGCGACGTCCAGATCTGCTCCTGGGTGGCGGCCAGGCGTTCGGCCATTTTCTCGTTGCGCATCACGACTTCGAAATTGCGCGACAGGTCCATATAGCCGCCTGCCCAGTTGCTGGTGCCCACCCACGCGATCTGGTTATCGATCACCATGGTCTTGCTGTGGATGACGCGCGCGAACGGAATAAAACCGCTGGACGCCATCGGCAGCGTCACCACGCGGATTTCCACGTTGGGCAGGACGGCCAGGCTTTTCAGGTACGCCTGGCCCGGTTGCTCCAGGTTCCAGTTCGAGACCAGCAGCTTGACCTTCACGCCGCGATTGGCCGCCGCGCGCACCGCGTTGTCGATCACGGCATAGTACGGACGCGTGCCGTTGGGGCCATAGCTCACCGGCGCGTAGTCCAGCAGCTGCACCCGCACTTCGGTCCTGGCGTCCGCCAGCAGCTTGGGCAAGCCGCTTTCGGAATCGCCCACGCCGGCCGTGTTGTACTTGTTCGGGCTGGCCAGCAGATAGGCATCCTGGCGGTAGTCGGCCGCCACCACTTTCCTGTTCGTCTCCGGGACCTTGCCGCCCTTGGCGATCAGGCCCTGGGCGCGCCAGTCCTGGTTGAACACGGCCAGCACTTCGCCCACGATTTTCGCATCGGTGATGCGCACGCCCGTTTCGTGGATATGCTCGAACGAGCGCCAGTCGAAGTTCTGGCTGCCGATAAAGGCTTGCTTGCCGTCGACGACCAGGTACTTGGCGTGAATGATGCCGTTGCCGGTCAGCTTGCTGAAGTCCATGATGCGCAACTCCAGGTTGGGCATCGCCTTCAAACGCTCGATGGTGGCAGGCTCGGACAGGCCCACGCCCTTCTGGTCGAGCAGGAAGCGGATCCTGACGCCGCGCTTGCCGGCCGCCTCGAGCCGCTCGACCACCTTGTCGAACGCGCTGCCGGGATGGATGACGGCGTAGAACTGGCCGATCACGATTTCTTTTTTGGCGCTGTCGAACATTTCGCTCCACACCGTCACCGGGTCGCGCAGGTCGGCATTGCGCAGCGTCGTCTCGACCGGTGCGGTTTGTACCAGCTCGAAGCCGGGAATGGAAAACTCGGCGCGCGCGGCGGCGGCCGACGCCAGCAGGGCCGGCACGAGGACAGACAGTAAAACTCGACGCATGGGTAACTCCGTATCAGTATTCGGTATCAATTATGGCAGGCGCTGGAAGCGCTGCAGCGGCTGGGCGGCGCCGGCCGGCTTGCCGCCCTGCTCGCGCTTGACCAGGAAATCGTTGAGGGCATCGATGTCGCGGATGCCGGTGTCGGCGCGGTTACGGCCATTGGCAAACATGGGGAAGCCGTCGCCGCCTTCGGCCAGGAAGTTGTTGGCGATGATGCGGTACGACGTGTCGCGCTCGAGCGGTTTGCCATGGAGCTTGACGCTGCCTGGCACCACCTTGCTGCCGTCGCCGCGCCGTCCATCCCACTGGTAGCTGAAGCCATCGGACACCTGCAGCAGGCCGCGCGTTTCTTCGCGCCCGCCGCTCCACTGCTGCTCGAGCAGATCGAGGACTTGCCGGCCCGTGAGGTTCATCACCACCAGCGTATTGCCGAACGGCAGGACCATGCGCGTGTGACCCACCGTCGCGCGGCCGTTATCGGTATCGAGGTCCTGGCGCATGCCGCCGTTGTTCATGAAGGCGATCTGCGCGCCGAACGGACGGCCGGCCAGCAGCACCGAATCGGCCACCAGGTCGCCCAGCGCGGATTCGCCGCTGTCGGCGCGCTTGCGCACCACGCTGGCCACCGCCAGGCGCGCCACGGGGCGCGCCAGCAGTTCGGCGCTGCGCGCGCGCGCGGTATCGAGGTACGCCTTCAGTTGCGGATCGGCCGGCCATTTACCGGGCACCATCACCTCCTGGCGCGCGCTGATGGTGCGCAGCGTGTTGGCGCCGGTATCGACGGTGAGCTTGATGCGGCCCAGCACATGGCCGCCCATGTCCGACTGCGTGACGGTGCGGCCGTCCACCTGGCACAGGTAACCCTTGTGCGAGTGGCCGCTCACCACCAGCCGCACGGCCGGGTCGAGGCGCTTGACGATGTCGGTCACGGGACCGGTCAGTTTGCTGCAATCGGGCTGGTCGAATTTTTCGGTGGTGCTGCCGCCCTGGTGGATGAGCGCCACGAACACGCTCACGCCCTGCTGGCGCAGTTCCGGCAGCTGGCGGTTGATGGCGTCCGCTTCGTCGATGAATTCGAGGCCGGCGATGCCCGAGGCCAGCGCCGCTTCGGCGGTACTTTTCAGGACCGTGCCGATGAACGCGACCTTGACGCCGTGGGCCGTCTCGATCTTGTAGGCCGGCAGCACCGGCTTGCGGGTGGCCATGTCGATCACGTTGGCGGCCAGGTACGAAAACCTGGCGCCGCCGAAATCGGGTTCGTACTTGCAGGCCTTGTCCATGCGCGGCGACTTGCAGCCGCCGCGCTGCTGACGCAGCAGCTCCACGCGGCCGCCGTCGAATTCATGGTTGCCCACCGAGCTGGCGCGCAGGCCCAGCAAGTTCATGGCGCCGATGGTGGGTTCATCCGCCCACATGGCGGAGATGGCGGGACTGGCGCCCACCAGGTCGCCCGCGCCGACGAACAGCAGCTCGGGGTCGTCGCGGCGCCAGGCCTGCAGCGCGGCGCCGATGGTGTCGATGCCGCCCGCGTCCACGGTGCGCGGACCGCCGCCCTGCGCGCTGTCCCACACGTACTTGCTCGGTTCCAGGTTGCCGTGAAAATCGTTGAGCGTGACCAGCTGGATGTCGACCAGCCTGGAGGCAGGCGCGTCCGCTTCGGAGGGCTTGGGCAGCGGCGTGGCACAGGAAGCGAGCAAGGCGGCCAGCGCAATCGCAGCCAGGGGACGGAGGGTAGGTTTCATTGCGGTCCAGACGTTTCGGAATCGATTATTGTACCGCGCCACACCAGCGCCGGAACAGCTGAACGGCCGCTGG
>JBEVMD010000525.1:0-14293 GCA_040508835.1 Duganella sp.
GTGGCGGTCGCGCCCAAGGTGTACAGCAACGAGTGGTCGTACGAGGGCGAGTCCGGCCCCGCCAACTGGGCGAAGATCAATCCCGCGTGGGCCAAGTGCGGCAGCGGCAACCGCCAGTCGCCGATCGACCTGCGCGACGGCATGAAGGTGGACCTGGAGCAGATCAATTTCGACTACCATCCGTCGTCGTTCAACGTCACCGACAACGGCAAGACGGTGCAGGTGATGGTCGGGCGCGGCAATTTCCTCACCGTGGGCAACCGCATGTATGAGCTGGTGCAGTTCCATTTCCACCGCCCGTCCGAGGAGCGCGTCAACGGCAAGGGTTACGAGATGGTGGTGCACCTGGTGCACAAGGACGGCGAAGGGCGCATTGCCATGCTGGCGCTGCTGCTCGAACGGGGCAAGCCGCAGCCGGCGATCCAGCAGGTGTGGAACAACCTGCCGCTGGAGAAGATGGACACCATGGCGCCGTCCGAATCGCTCGACCCGATGGACCTGCTGCCCGCGCGCCGCGACTACTTCACGTTCATGGGATCGATGACCACGCCGCCGTGCCAGGAGGGCGTGCTATGGCTGGTGATGAAGGAGCCGGTGCAGGCGTCGCCGGCGCAGCTGGCGCTGTTCAGCCGCCTGTATCCGCTCAATGCGCGCCCGATCCAGCCGGGTTCGGGGCGCATCATCAAGGAATCGAACTGATTCAAATCCCGATGCGGTGCTTGCCGTACCACTCGGTGCCCGCCGCCAGCGGCTGCTGGTCGATGCGGGCCGGTTCGATGCACACGAAGCGCTGGTATTCGTCGTCGGCCAGGTCCACCAGCGCGGCGGCGTCGATGGCGCCCGGATTCCACACCACCCATTCCGTAAAGCCCTGCTGCGCCAGGCGCAGCGTGGTGGTGGCCGTGTTGAGCATCAGCGACGGCGTGGACTGGTACAGGCGGTCGTGCTTTTCGTTGAAGTGCAGCGCCGGATAATCCTGGGTGGCGGTGTGCAGGTGGTGGTCGGTGTAGCGCTGGTGTTGCAGGCCGCTGATGCTGGTGGCGTTGAGCTGGCCCACGTCGTAATACGTGTGCAGCGCCACGCCGAACGCGAACGGCGCCTCGCCCGTGTTGCGCACCTTGAAGTCCGCCTCCAGCGCATTGCTGTGCAGCGTGTAGCGCAGGGTGAGCTCGAACGCGTGCGGCCAGGCCTGCGCGTGCTCCGGCGCCAGGTCGTCCTCGGTGAGCGCCAGTTCCACGAACGACTGGCCGTTGTCGCCGCCGCTGCCGGTCACGCGCCAGGTGGACACGCGCGCAAAGCCATGCCGCAGGCCCGTGCCGCGCACATTAAACTGCGGGAAGATCACCGGCACGCCGCCGCGTATGGCCTTGCTGCCGTCGAGCGGGGTGTGCGTGCTGACGAACAGGCGCTCCACGCCGTCGCCGGTTTTCCAGGACAGCAGGTGGGCGCCGAACAGCGACACCGTCGCCTGCGCGCCGTCGGGCGCGGTGATGGTCACTGCCGGCAGCGCGCCGAAGGTGGTCGTGGTTGCTACAGCCATGGTGGTTTTCCTCTGCGTGAAATCAGGTCAGCCGGTTCTTGGCCAGCGGCGGATTGCGGGCGAAGTACGTGCGGATGCCCTTGACGATGGCGTCGGCCAGCTGGTTCTGGTAATTTTCGTCGCGCAGCCTGGCTTCCTCTTCCGGGTTGGAGATAAAGGCCGTCTCGATCAGGATCGACGGGATATCGGGCGCCTTGAGCACCGCGAAGCCGGCCTGCTCGACCGAGCCTTTGTGCAGGCGGTTGATGCCGCCGATTTCGGACAGCACCGACTTGCCCAGTTTCAGGCTGTCGTTGATCTGCGCCGTGGTGGACAGGTCGAACAGCACGCTGGCCAGCTGCTTGTCGTGGTACTTGACGTTGACGCCGCCGATGGTGTCGGCCTGGTTTTCCTTGTCCGCCAGCCAGCGCGCGGCCGACGACGTGGCGCCTTTTTCGGACAGCACGAACACCGACGAACCGCGCGCGCTGGGCTGCACGAATGCGTCGGCATGGATCGACACGAACAGGTCGGCCTGCACTTTTCTCGCCTTTTCCACGCGCTTGCCCAGCGGGACGAAGTAGTCGCCATCGCGGGTGAGCATCACGCGGATGTTGGGGATGGTTTCGAGCTTGCCCTTCAAGCGCTTGGCAATCGACAGCACGATGTCCTTCTCGCGGCTGCCGTTGCTGCCCGATGCGCCGGGGTCTTCGCCGCCATGGCCCGGATCGAGCGCGATGGTGATGATGCGTTCCACCTTGTCGTCCTTGCCCTTGCCGGTTTTGGCCGGCGGCCGGCTTTGCGCCTCGGCGGTGCGTACCTGCTCGCGCAGCTCGGCGCGCGGTTCGGCCTTGATGTCGGGCTTGAGCGCTTCGAGCTGCGCCTGGGGCGTGGGTTCGGCCGGGGCAGGCGCGGTGGGGATGGGCGGCTGCGGCGGACCCTTGGCCACGTTGCTGTCGCCCGTGGTCCAGTTGCCTTCCTCGATCATGGCGGCAATCGGGTCCACTTCCTTGACCGGGTACAGGTCGAAGATCAGGCGGTGCTTGTACGAGCCGGCAGGGGCCAGGGTGAACACCTGCGGTTTGACTTCCGATTTCAGGTCGAACACCAGGCGCACCACGTTGGGCCGGTTCTGGCCCACGCGCACCTGCTTGATGTACGGATCGTTGGACTGGATCTTGGCCACCAGGCTTTTGAGCGTGGGATTGAGTTCCAGGCCCTCGATATCGACCACCATGCGCTCCGGGTCCTTGACCATGAAGTGCGTGGATTTGAGTTCGATGTCGTTTTCCAGCGTGACGCGGGTGTAGTCTTCGGCCGGCCACACGCGCACGGCGAGGATCTGCGCCGCGTAAGCGCGCAGCGGCGCGACCACGGACAGCAGCAGGGTGGCGCCGGCCTTGAGGACGGTGCGCCGGGTTCGGACGGCAGGCGTAAGAGGTTCGCTCACAGCTTGGGGGCGAATTTGAGGCGTTGAAGGCATGAAGTACCCAGGGCGGTAGACGCCTGCAATTCTACATCACGACCCGTGCCTGCCACGGTGAGATACAGGTCGATATCGGCGGGCGGCAGCACGCCTTCGGCCTTTTCGGGCCATTCGACGATGCAGATGTTATGGCCGTTGAAATCTTCGCGGAAGCCTGCGTCGAGGAATTCCTCGGCGCTGCCCATGCGGTACAGGTCGAAGTGGATCACGCCCACGGCTGCGCCGTCCAGCTGCACCTGGTATGGTTCCGACAGCGTGTACGTGGGACTTTTGACGGTGCCCGCGTGGCCGGCCGCGTGCAGCAGGGCGCGGGTGAGGGCGGTCTTGCCGGCCCCCAGGTCGCCGTGCAGGTAGATGGTGAGGCCGGGCGCCAGCGCGCGCGCCAGCGACGCCCCGAGGGCGTCGGTAGCGGCTGCATCGTCGAGATGGGCCTTGAAATTGGCCTTGAAATGGGCTTGGGTATCGTGCGTCATCGCATAAAATGTCGGTTTGGCGTATCAGGTAATATCGCCAGCCATTGTAACCGCCAGCACTCCTGCACCCTACGCCGATGTCTGTATCCGAAACCAATTTAGCGCATCTGGCCCTCAGCATCAAGCGCTGGGGCGTGGAGCTGGGCTTTGCCGAAATCCGCATCACCGACATCGACTTGCGTCATGCGGAGGCGGGCCTGCAGGCGTGGCTGGACGCCGGCATGCATGGCGAAATGGACTACATGGCCACCCACGGCATGCTGCGCGCGCGCCCGGCCGAACTGGTGCCGGGCACCGTGCGCGTGATCAGCGCCCGCATGAACTACCTGCCGAGGGACACGGAAAACGACTGGCGCGAGCGCGAGGCGCGCCGCCTGGCCGACCCCGGCGCCGCCGTGATCTCGGTGTATGCGCGCGGCCGCGACTATCACAAGGTGCTGCGCGCGCGGCTGCAGCAGCTGGCCGACAAGGTGAAAGCCGAAATCGGCGACTTCGGCTACCGGGTCTTTACCGACTCGGCGCCCCTGATGGAACTGCCGCTGGCGGAAAAGGCGGGCCTGGGCTGGCGCGGCAAGCATACGCTGCTGCTGAGCCGCACGGCAGGCTCCATGTTCTTCATGGGCGAATTCCTGGTCGATCTGCCGTTGCCGGTGGACGCGCCCACCAGCGGCCATTGCGGCCAGTGCACTTCGTGCATCACGGCGTGCCCCACCCAGGCGATCCTGGGACCGGGCCGGCTCGATGCGCGGCGCTGCATCTCGTACCTGACGATCGAACTGAAAAACGCCATACCCGAGGAGCTGCGCCCGCTGATCGGCAACCGCGTGTACGGCTGCGACGACTGCCAGACGGCCTGCCCGTGGAACAAGTTCGCCCAGCGCGCGGTGCTGCCCGACTTCGACGAGCGCCACGGCCTCGGCGACGCGTCGATGGTCGACCTGTTCGGCTGGAGCGCCGAGGAATTCAACCGCAACATGGAGGGCAGCCCGATCCGCCGCATCGGCCACGAACGCTGGCTGCGCAACCTGGCCGTGGGCCTCGGCAACGCAGCGGCGGCCGGCGCCAAGGGCGATCCGGCCATCGTCGCGGCGCTGACCGCGCGGCGCGACGATCCGTCCGCGCTGGTGCGCGAACACGTGCAATGGGCGCTGGCCCGCCACGCCTGATCTGGGCTACACTCGTGCGGTTCCTCTCCACATAAGGGCCGTGCCGATGCAAACTTCCCGACCAGTGATTGCGCTCCTCGTGGGCGCGACGTTGTCCCTCGCTTCCCATGTCACCACCGCCAGCGCCGCCAGTTTCGACGACTGGGCCAACCAGGTCGCCAGCGACAAGGTGCGCAAGGACCCCGAACAGGCCACGCGCAGCCAGTACTTTCAGGGCGCCGAGCAGCAAAAGCTCGATGCACAATTGACCCCCAACACCCAGGCCTACCGCGACGCCGAAGTGGCCAGCGCCAAGGCCACGCTGGCCAGGCTGAACGCGATGGACAAGCAGGCGCTCACGCCGCAGGAGCGCGCCAGCGCGGCCACCATCGCCTGGAACCTGCAGGGCACCATCGACGGCGCGCGCTTCGAGGATCACCGTTTCGTCTTCAACCAGTTTACGGGACTGCACGTCCAGATCGTCAATTTCCTCACCCAGGCGCACCCGATCCGCAACCAGCGCGACATGGAAAACTACCTGGCGCGCCTGAAGGCCGTGAGCGGGAAAATCGACACCGGCATCGCCCGCGCGCGCGACGCGGCCGGCCGCGGCTTCCTGATGCCCACCTTTATCACCCATTCCGCCATCGGCCAGCTCGATCGATTCCTCGACGGCGGCGCCGATAAAAACGTGTTCGTGACCACCTTTGCCCAGCGCATGGCCAATGTGAAGGACGTCACGCCGGCGCAGCAGGCCAGATATGCAGCGCAAGCGAAAGCCATCGTGCAGCAGGCCGTGTTGCCGGCGTTCGAGCGCACCCGCACCCTGCTCAAGGACCAGCTGCCGCGCACGACCGACGATGCCGGCCTGTGGCGCCTGCCCGATGGCGACCAGGCCTACGCGCTGGCGCTGCGCCAGATGACATCGTCCGACTACACGCCGCAGCAGGTGCACGAGATCGGCCTGCGCGAAGTGGCGCGTATCGAAAAGGAGATGAACGGCCTGCTGGTGTCGATCGGCTACCAGGAAGGCACCATCAAGCAGCGCATGGAAAAACTGGAGAAGGACTCGCAACCGAAGGACGCCGATCCGCGTCCGGCGCTGCTGGCCCGTTATGACGCCATCATGCGCGACGCCGAGCAGCGCGCCAAGACGCTGTTCGACCACACGCCCAAGGCGCCGGTGGAAGTGCGCCGCGAGCCGCTGTTTACCGAGAAGACGGCCGCCGCCCACTACAGCGGTCCGGCGCGCGACGGCACGCTGCCCGGCATCTTCTGGGCGCCGATGCCGGGGCCGGACTTCCGCATCGTGGGCATGCGCACGCTGGTGTACCACGAGGCGGTGCCGGGCCACCATTTCCAGATCGCGCTGCAGCAGGAAAATCACGGCCTGCCGCGCTACCGCCAGGACCGCGTGTTCAATACCGGTTCGGCGTTCGGCGAGGGCTGGGCGCTGTACGCCGAGCAGCTGGCGGCCGAGAACAACTGGTACGACGGCGACATTGTCGGCCGCCTGGGCCAGCTCGATGCAGAACTGTTCCGCGCGCGCCGGCTGGTGGTCGATACGGGACTGCACGCAATGAAATGGACGCGCCAGCAGGGCATCGACTACGGCATTCCCGCCAACGAGGTGGAACGCTACGTGGTGATGCCGGGGCAGGCGTGCGCATACAAGATCGGCATGCTGCGCATCCTCGACCTGCGCGCGAAAGCCCAGCAGGCGCTGGGCGACAAGTTCTCGATCAAAGCTTTCCACAATACCGTGCTCGAAACGGGCAACGTGCCGTTGCCGGTGCTGGAACAGGTGATCGACGAGTGGGTGGCGAAACAGAAATCTGCCTGAAGCTGCTGCAACGTGCCGGCCAGTCCCGCCTGCGCGGGAGTGACCTGCCAGCGGCGCTTACTTCAGCAGGCCCGCCAGCTCCACGGCGGTCTTGACCTGCATCTTGTCGAAGATATGCGCGCGGTGCACTTCCACCGTGCGCATGCTGATCCCCAGTTCGTCGGCCACCACCTTGTTCATCTTGCCGGCCAAAATCAGGTCCAGCACCTCGCGCTCGCGCACCGACAGCGTGGCCAGGCGCGCATGCACCGCCGCCATTTCTCCCGCCTGGCGCGAGCCGGCCAGGCCTTCCTGCACCCGGTCCATCAGCTGGTTGTCGTTGAACGGTTTTTCGAAAAAGTCGAATGCGCCGCGCTTGAGGGTGTCCACCGCCATCGGCACGTCGCCATGGCCGGTGAGGAAGATCACGGGCATGCGCTGGGTGAGGTGGCGCGCAAACAGGTGGTCGAAGACGGCCACGCCGTTCATGTCGGGCATGCGCACGTCGAGCAGCACGCAGTCGCCGCCCAGGTCGAAGTCGCCGCTGTCGACCTGTTGCAGAAATTGCAGGGCGCCTTCGTAGGCGCGCGAGGCGATCCCGCGTGAAGTGGCCAGCCAGGTCAGCGCGTCGCGTACGACCGCTTCGTCATCGACGATATGCAGCATTGTTCTAATTCTCCTGAGTCGCCACCACCGGCGCGGCCGGCAGCACGAACGTAAAAATGGTTCCGCCTTGCGGATTGGCGCTGTAATTGAGTGCGCCGCCGTGGAATTCTATCGCAGTGCGGCAGATATTGAGTCCCATGCCCATGCCTTCGGCCTTGGTCGAGAAGAACGGTGAGAACAGACGCTGCGCCACGTCGTCGGGTATCCCGTGTCCGCGGTCGATCACGGCCACGCTCACCTGGTTGCTGTCCGCATCGTACGCGGCCACCACGCGCAGCAGGCGCTGGGCCGGCGGTACATTGTGCATCGCCTCGATGGCGTTGCGCGTTAGATTGAGCAGCACCTGCTCGATCATCACGCGGTCGGCCAGCACCGGCGGCAGCGCCGGCGCCAGCTCGGTCACGAACGACACGTAACTCTGGCGCGCCTGCAGCTCGATCAGGGTGCGGATGCCGTCGAGCAGCGAGGGCAGGGCCACGGCCTCGCGCTGCGGCGCGCGTTTTTTCACGAAACCGTGCACGCTGCGGATGATCTGGCCCGCGCGCTGAGCCTGGGCGTTGGCCTGTTCCAGCGCGGGTTTGAGCAGCGCGGCGTCCACCGGCGGCGCACCCGGGCCGGCGGCGCGGCCCAATACATTGAGCGCGCCCGTGGTGTAGCTGGAAATGGCGGCCAGCGGCTGATTGAGTTCGTGCGCCAGCATCGAAGCCAGTTCGCCCATGGTGGCCAGGCGCGCGCTCGATTGCAGCTTTTCTTCCTGCTGGCGATTGAGTTCCTCGACCCGCTTGCGGTCCGAGATGTCGAGGATGGAGCCCATCCAGCCGGTCTGCTTGCCGTGGTTGTCCACCAGCGGCGCCTCGAATACCAGCACCGGCACCCGTTCGCCGTCGGGGCGCTGGAAGATGGTTTCGAACTGCGGCGTGGCCTTGCCCGCCAGGACGGAGGCAAAACGGCTCTGGTATTCCTCCATCGCCTCGGGCGCCCAGTAGGGCATGGGCGGCAGCATGCCCACGATGTCCTCGGCCGGGTAGCCCACGATCTGGCAGAACGCGGGATTCACGTACGTGATGCGCCCTTCCAGGTCGCGCGCGCGCAGGCCAGTCACCAGCGAGTTTTCCATCGCGGTGCGGAACGACACCTGCTGGCGCAGCGCGCCTTCGGCCGCCAGCCGCTTGGAAATGTGACCCCACAGCGCCACCAGGCTCCATAACAGGCCGAGCGAAAGCACGATCACAGAACCCACCAGCAGATTGGGCAGCAGCTTGGGCGCGCTCTTGACGCTGTCGGTTACCAGCCGCACCGAGGCGCCGGGCAAATCGAGCGCGCGCTTGTGGGTATAGACGCCGTGACCGGGGCCGGCGGCCGCGCGCCGCGCCAGCACCTTGTCGTCGCGGTCCACCAGCGAGACCTGGTTATCCTGGGCGAACCACCATGGCACCATTTCGTCGAGCAGGGCGCTGGTGCGGTACGTGGCCACCAGGTCGCCCAGGTAGTCGCCGCCGCGGTACAGCGGCACGTGGTAATCCATCAGCACTTCGGTGGGATCGGCAATCGGGTCGCCGGGCCGCGCTTCGGGCTGGGTGTACATGGCGCTGCGGGTCTTGCGCGTCATGTCCATGGTTGCCTGCGACGCGGGCGACAGCGGCACGGCGGTCGGTTGCGGGTCGCTCGTGGCCACCAGGTGGCCGTCGGGCCGCACCCAGAATACGCGCAGCAGTTCGTGGCCGTTCTTGAGGATGCGCGCCAGGCGGTCGTGCAGCTGCGCATGCAGCTGATCGTGGTGCAGGCGGCCGGCAGAGATCTCCTGCGCCAGCACGCGCAGGCTTTCCTCGTCGCGCGCCATCTGGAAGCGGATGGTCTGCTCCACCCACAGGGTGTCGGCAATCAGCTGCTCCTGCCGTTCGTTGCTCTCCATCTGGCGCGCCTGCCAGGGCAGCCAGATCAGGATGGCCAGGAAGAACAACACCAGCAGGATGGGCAGCAGCCAGCGCAGCGTGGAGCTGGCTGGCGGGCGGCGCACCGCGAACGGCGAAGTGGAGGGATCGAGCATGCGGGGGGATAGTCAAATGTCAATAATTGGCTTTGTCCGGGAGAATCGGTCAAACTAACGGCACAAGTGTATCTTTAATTCCGGAGACTCCATGAAACTGCGCCATGCCCTGGCCGCCCTGGCTACTTTCGCAGCAGGCGCCGCCTTGTGCCTGAATGCTTACGCCCAAGCACCGATCATCATCAAGTTCAGCCACGTCGTCACGCGCGATACCCCCAAGGGGCAGGCCGCCGAGCGTTTTAAATTGCTGGCCGAACAGGCAACCCGCGGCCGGGTCAAGGTCGAAGTGTATCCGAACAGCCAGCTGTACAAGGATAAAGAAGAGCTGGAAGCGCTGCAGCTGGGCGCGGTGCAGATGCTGGCGCCGTCGCTGGCCAAGTTCGGCCCGCTGGGCGTGAAGGAGTTCGAAGCGTTCGATCTGCCGTATATCTTCCCGTCCAAGGCCGCGCTCAATAGCGTGACCGAAGGCCCGATCGGGCGCAGCCTGCTGAAAAAGCTGGAAACCAAGGGCATTACCGGCCTGGCGTTCTGGGATAACGGTTTCAAGGTGATGTCGGCCAACAAGCCGCTGCGCACGCCGGCCGACTTCAAGGGTCTGCGCATGCGCATCCAGTCGTCGAAAGTGCTGGACGCGCAGATGCGCGCGCTGGGCGCCAGCCCGCAGGTGCTGGCATTCTCGGACGTCTACCAGGCCTTGCAGAGCGGGGTGGTCGAGGGCACGGAAAATCCGCCGTCCAATATGTATACCCAGAAGATGCACGAGGTGCAGAAGTACGTGACCGTGTCCAACCACGGTTACCTCGGCTACGCGGTGATCGTCAACAAGAAGTTCTGGGACGGCTTGCCATCCGATATACGCAAGGCGCTGGACGACGCCATGCGCCAGGCCACCGTGTATGAAAAAACCATTGCCCAGCGCGATAACGACGCCGCGCTGGAAGCGATCCGCAAGACCGGCAAGACCCAGGTGCATATCCTGACGCCGCAGGAACAGGCCGAGTGGCGCGCGGTGCTGGTGCCGGTGCAGCGCACGCTCGAGAGCCGCATCGGCAAGGACCTGATCGGGGCAATGAACAAGGCCGCCACGCCGTGACCGACTGTTGCGCCGGAGTCATCAATATTGCGTTATTGCTCTAAATCAAACGCCTACCACAAATAGAGTCACCGTTTGAAAAATTTAATTTACTCTTAAACTATCCTCTCCCGATTGCCATAAAAAAACTGTATTAGGGAGATAAAGATACGTTATGATTGCTTCGCTCACAGGGAATTACGCATAAGTTAATGCCTCCCGGTAGCAAGAGCACGGAATAGTCGGTGGGGAGTGTAGATAGAATCGGTGAAGCAAAACCGGCGATCAATTGAGGAGACACACGTTTTACAGAATGTCGTTACGATAGTTGCTGCAAGCCGCTCAGCGTGCTACTGGAACTGGTAAACGACCGGGAACGTGAAGCAGTATTTAAAACGCACCGCAAGGTGCGTTTTTTTTTGCCCCGCGCACCGTACAATGCAGGGGCGGACCCGTGCCGGCAGACCGTTGCGCTGTAGTAAATACGCAACATATTGGTGCATCGGCACAACGGCGGACGGTCTTTTTTGGTGCAATCGATTGATAAAACTGTGACGAAAATACCACATCCACTTGAAAATTTTTCTGCCGTGCTTGCGCTCCCGTTCGGCAATCTCGGGATCCGGACTGCAACTGGTCTTATTACCGAGCTGTGCTACCTGCCGCCCCATTTTGATGCAAAAGCACCGGCCGACGCGGTCAGCGAGCATGCCGCCGAGCAGCTGCAACGGTACTGCGCCGATCCGTCATTCAGGTTCGACCTGCCGCTGCGCGAGGTGGGCACGCCGTTCCAGCGCAAGGTATGGGACGCCATCAGTTCGATTCCGGCGGGCAGCATGCGCACCTATGGCGAGCTGGCCAGACACGTGGCATCGGCACCGCGTGCGGTCGGGCAGGCGTGCGGCGCCAACTGGTTCCCGGTCGTGATTCCCTGCCACCGGGTCACAGCCGCCAGCGGCCTGGGCGGCTTTTCCAATAGCGACGATCCCAACGGCTACCTGCTGGGCATCAAGCGCTGGCTGCTGGCCCACGAAGGATCGAGCGAATACGCATGGCAACAGACAACGCTGATCTGATCGACGAGTTCTGCGACGCCCTGTGGCTCGAGGACGGCCTGTCGAAGAACACGCTCGACGCTTACCGGCGCGACATGCGCCTGTTTGCCACCTGGCTGGCGTCGCAACGGCCCGGCGTGGCCGGGCTGCTGGCTGTGGCCGGGCACGATATCGAGGCCTACCTGGCCGCGCGCCATGCCGACAGCGGCAAGGCCACGTCGTCGAACCGGCGGCTGTCCGTGATCAAGCGGTTTTACCAGATGCTGGTGCAGCGGCGCCGCCTGACGAACGACCCCAGCTTGAAGCTGAGCTCGGCCAAACAGCCGCAGCGGTTCGTCCACACCTTGAGCGAAATGCAGGTGGAGGCCTTGCTGGGCGCGCCCGACGTGGCCACACCGCTGGGCCTGCGCGACCGCACCATGCTGGAGCTGATGTATGCGAGCGGCCTGCGGGTGTCGGAGCTGGTGGACCTGAAGATGCTCGAGCTGAGCCTGAACGACGGCGTGCTGCGCGTGACCGGCAAGGGCGCCAAGACGCGGCTGGTGCCGTTCGGCCAGCAGGCGCGGGTGTGGATCGAACGCTATCTGAAGGAAGCGCGCGGTATCATCCTCAACGGCCAGGTCGACGACGCCCTGTTCGTGACGGGGCGCGGCGGGGCGATGACGCGCCAGATGTTCTGGGTGCTGATCAAAAAGCATGCGCTCAAGGCCGGCATCGCGGTGCCGCTGTCGCCGCACACGCTGCGCCACGCGTTTGCCACGCACCTGCTCAACCATGGCGCCGACTTGCGGGTGGTGCAGTTATTGCTGGGACATTCGGACATTTCCACCACCCAGATTTACACCCACGTGGCCCGCGAACGGTTGAAACACCTGCATGCGCAACATCATCCTCGCGGCTGAATTACTTGCGTTGGCCCCAAGTGCGTCATAATGTGGGCAGATGACTCAACAGAAGAGGTAGCAAATGGCAAAGACAAATTATTCATACGAAAAACGCCAGCGAGAACTGGAAAAAAAGAAGAAGGCCGACGAGAAGGCGCGCCGCAAGGCCGAGCTGAAAAACTCGGGCCAGGAAGAGCAGCCCGACGGTGAAAGTGACGGCGAGGGTGACGCGTCGCAGGACGCCGCCGACGCCGCGCCGGAGCAGGGCGCCAAGGAGTAACTTCCGCCACTGCATCGACCCTGGCGGTGTTTACGCCACGTCCGCCTTCACCGGTTGCCGTGGCGCGTGCCCGCCGGCAGCGTCATCCTCGTGCTGACGCCGCTTGAAATACCGCGCGCAGCGCCGGCCCAGGTTATCCAGGTAGGTGTATGCCACCGGCACCACCACCAGCGTCAGGATGGTGGACGTGATCACCCCGCCGATCACGGCGCGGCCCATCGGGGCCTGCGTTTCGCCGCCTTCCCCCATGCCTATCGCCATCGGCAACATGCCGAACACCATCGCCAGCGTCGTCATCACGATGGGACGCAGCCGTACCTGGCCCGCGTTCAGGATCGCCGCGAACTGTCCCATGCCTTCCCTTTGCGCCTGGTTGGTGAAGTCCACCAGCAGGATCGCATTCTTGGTCACCAGCCCCATCAGCATGATGAAGCCGATCACCGAGAAGATGTTGAGCGTGCTGCCGGTCACCAGCAGCGCCACCAGCACCCCGATCAGCGACAGCGGCAGCGACATCATGATGGCCACCGGCTGCAGGAAACTGCCGAACTGCGACGCCAGCACCAGGTAAATGAAGATCACGGCAATGCCCAGCGCAACCATGGCTGACGTCATACTCTCCTGCATTTCCTGCGCGTTGCCGCCCACGTCGAAGCGCACGCCGTCCGGCAACGCGACGCTGTCGATGGCGCGCTGGACGTCGCGGTCGATGTCGCCGCCCGGGCGGCCCTCGATGTTGGCGTAGATCGCCACCCGGCGCTGCAGCGCCTGGCGCTTGAGCACCTGCGGACTGAAGGCCGGCACGAATTCCACCACCTGGCGCAGCGGGATCATCAGCGGACGGCCATCGGGGCCCAGCTTGCTGGAGGCCAGCGACAGGTCGGCCAGGTCGGCCACCCGCTGGCGGCCCGACTTGGGCAGTTGCACATTGACTTCGTAGTTCTGGCCATCGGCCGCCAGGAAGTGGCTGGTGGTGTCGCCCGCCACGAACGGGCGCAGCGCCGCGCCGATCTGCTGCACCGTCAGTCCGAGGTCGCTGGCGAGCTCGTTATCGATCTTGATGTTGGTGGACGGATTGGCGCCTTCCTGGCTGTATTCGAGGTCCACCACGCCACGGATCGCGCGCATCTTGTCCATCAACTGATGGGCCACCTGGTCCAGCCTGGCCTCGTCGGTGCCCAGGATGGCAATAAAGATCGGCTTCATGCCCACCGACAGGGTGATGCCGGCGATGTTGACCAGCCGCTCGCGGATGCGGCGCTCCATGTCTTTTTTCGACGGCCGCCGGTGCAGCGCGCGGTCGCGCAGCTTCATGTCGATCTGCGCCGTGTTGCGGCCGTCCTGCGTGCCCACCACCGCAATCACGCGCTCGATGTCCGGGAATTGCTTCAGCGCCGCTTCCACCTGCTGCACCTTGTTGTCCGTGTATTGCAGGCTTGAGCCCACCGGGGTTTTCATCAGCAGGTTGACCCAGCCGTCGTCCTGCTCGGGCATCATTTCGCCGCCGATTTGCGGCACCAGCAGCATGCTGCCCGCAAACAGGACCAGCGCCGTCGCCAGCGTGAGCTTGCGCCACACCAGCGCGCGCGCCAGCACCTTGCCGTACACCACGTGCAGGCGCTCGATGCCGCCTTCCAGCCAGTGCATGAAGCGTCCCAGCCACGGCGCATATTTAAAACGGTCGCGGACCGGGTCGGGCCACACGGACGACAGCATCGGGTCGAGCGTAAAACTGACGAACAGCGACACCAGCACGGCCACCGCCACCGTGATGCCGAACTGCAGGAAGAAACGGCCGATGATGCCCTGCATGAACGCGACCGGAATAAACACGGCCACGATGG
>JBEVMD010000577.1:0-9134 GCA_040508835.1 Duganella sp.
GATTTCTTCGATGGGGCGCGCCAGCAGGGCGTGCAGGTGTTCCAGGTCGGCCACCCCGGCGTCGGGCTGGCGCTGCTGGAAGGCGGCCAGCCAGTCGGTCAACTGGTCGGCTGCCGCCTGCGCCGCCGTGCGCAATGCCGCCAGGCGATGGCCGGCCTGCGCCAGCGCTTCGTCGGCGCGCACGCGGGCCTGCGCCGCCTGCTGCGCCTCGTGCTGGCGGCTGGCGACCGTCGCGCGGGCCTGGTCGATGGCGGCCGCCAGCAGGCGCTCCACCGCCCCCACTTCCTTGCCGTCCCACAGCGCCATGCGCTGGTCCTGGGTGGCGCGCAGCGCGGCGTCGGCGGTGGTAAAGGCATGATGCACGTCCAGCGCATCCGCGCCGGCTTTGGTGACGGCATCGTGCAGCGCCTGGGTTTCGATGTCGAAGTTTTCGAGCGCCGCGCTGCGCTGGGTATGGGCGTCCCTTTGCGCCAGCCATTGCCGGGTTTCGAGCTGACGGGCCTCGCGGAAGCGCGCCGGGCCGGAGCGCCAGTCGTCCTTCCAGTCGTCGTTGGCCATGTCGGCGCCGTTGAAGGCGGGGTCCAGGTCCGTCAGCAGGCCGGCCAGCGTGTGGGCCATGTCGTCGCGCTGCACTTCCAGCCCTTTCGACTCGGCCTGCGCCTGCGCCAGCGCGGTGCGCGCGTGCGACGCCGCGTCCTGCAGCCGCTTGTGTTCCGCAGCGGCGGCTTCGTAGCTGGCCTGGGCCTGGTCGCGATGGTTGCGCGCCGCATGCAGCGCGCGTTCCTGCTGGTCGATCGCCTGCAGGTTGGCGCGCGCCGTGTCCAGCTGGCCGGCAAACCATGAGGTGAGTTCCGGCTGCGCCGGCGGCGGCGCGGGACTGTCGGCGGCCAGCAGCGGATGGTCGTCCCATGCGGCGGTGGCGCGTGCCAGCGCCTGCTGCACGCTGTCGCCTTCCGCGGCCAGCACGTTCAGTTGTTCGAGGCTGGCCTGCTCGGTGGCGCGTTGCGCGGCCTGCCGTTCGATGTTCGCTTGCAGCAGCCGGCGGCAGCGCGTCACTTCCGACTGCAGGCTGTCGAGCATCCCCTGCAAGGCGGGATCGCGGTCCCGGTACGGATGATCGAGCGCGCCGCACACGGGGCAGGGCGTGTCGTCCTCCAGCGCGGCGCGCAGGTCTTCCACGTTCCGGCCGGATGCGGCCTGCGCCAGCTTCAGCGAACGCTCCGCCTGTTCGGACGCGGCGACGATGGCCACGCTGTCCTGCCGGGCGGCGGCCAGCTGGCTTGCGGCGGCAGTCATGGCGGCGCGCAGCTGGGTCGTCTGCTGGCCGATCTGGGCGTATCGCTGCTGGCGCGCGGCCAGCTCCAGCCAGATTTTTTCGCCGCTGGCCAGCAGTTCGCGGTGCTGCTGCCAGCCGGTGCGCGCCGACTGCAGCTGTTCGGGATCGAAACCGGCCAGCGCGGTATGGGCGTCGGCGCGCCGCGCTTCCAGCGTTTCCAGCACCGCCGTCGATGTGGCCAGTCTGGCCGACGCGTCGGCTTCTTCGTCGCGGTGTTGTTTGGCGCGGCCTTGCAGCAGCGCCATCTGGTTGCCCAGCTTTTCCGCCTGCGCGGCGGTTTGCCCTGCCTGCGCGAACAGCACGTCCCAGCGCTCCCATGACTGGGCCAGCATCTGCCAGTGCTTGTGCTGCGCCAGCCACGCGGCGCCTGCTGCCAGCTGGGTTTCCAGCCGGCGGCGTTCATCGAGCTTGGCCTGCAACGCGGCCCTGGCGGCGATTTCCGCCTGGCCGGCCGTGGCGCTGGCGTCGGACGCCTGACGCCACGCGGGCAGCATCGCTTCGATGCGGGCGTCGAGCGCCTTGGCCTGGTCCAGCTGCGGGCCGGCCGTGCGCTGGGCCGTTTCCGCCTCCTCCAGCTGGGTGACTGCCTGCTGCTGGGCGCAGGTGGCGCGCTCCAGGTGCTGCGCGGCGTTGGCCACTGCCTGCGTGCCGGCGTCGATGGCCGCCTGCGTGGCGGCGATGTCGGACTCGATGCGGCGGATCTCGCCGGCCAGCGCGCGCGCCGGCTGAATGGCCACCAGGTGGTCGAGGGCAGCGCGCTGCGGCGCGGCCTCCAGCACCCGCTGCGCCGCCAGTTGCACCGCCTGTTCTGCCGCCTGTTCTTCGTCGCGCAGGGTGTCGGCCTGCTGGTGCCAGCGCAGTTCCTGCTCCAGGTCCGCCTTGCGCTGGTCCAGCGCCAGCAAGGCCTGCGTGGCCGCCGCGCTTTGCGCTTCGAGTTCCGCGCGCTCCTCGGCGCCGAACGGTTTCTGGTCGGCCAGCCGCGCATTGAGTTTTTGCAGGGCCTGTTGTTCGAGTTTGGCGCGCTCGAATGCGCGCATCGAGATCTCGGTATAGACGGTGCTGCCGGTGAGGGTTTCCAGCAGTTCGCCGCGCTCGTTGTCTTCGGCCTTGAGGAAGGCGGAGAACTCGTTCTGCGCCAGCAGCACGGCGCGCGTAAACTGTTCGAACGACAGGCCGATGCGGCGTTCGATTTCGGCCTTGACTTCGGTCTTGGTGGCGCCGATCGGCTGCAGCGCGGGCAGCAGGTGCAAGGTCATGGCGGTGGGCTGCAGCGCGCCTTCCGCCCTGGTGCGCGAGCGCCGCACGCTCCAGCGTGCGCGGTACGCAGCGCCGTCGTTGCCGATGAAGTCCACTTCCGCGTAGCCTTCGGCGGTGCCGCGCCGCAGCAGCGTGCGCGTGTCCTGCGTCGAGACGGTTTCATTGCCGACGTCCGCGAGCATGCTGCGGCCCGAGACCTTGAGCAGGCGCGGGGTGTCGTCGTACAGGGCCAGGCACAGGGCGTCGAGCAGGGTGCTCTTGCCGGCGCCGGTGGGGCCGCTGATGGCAAACAGGCCGGTGGACGCCAGCGGCTCCTGTTCGAAGTCCACGCCGAATTCCCCGGCCAGCGACGCCAGGTTCTTGCCGCCAATACGCAAAATCCTCATGGCAGCATCAACTCCGCAAAGGCGGTCAGCTGGTCGGCGGGCGCCTCGTTGCCGAAGCGCTGCTGGTACAGCTGGCGGAAAATATCGTCGGGTTTCAGTTGTTCCAGGCGGTCGAGCGTCATCACCTCGCTGTCCACGGTGGACCCGCGCGCCGCGCTCGACGTTTCGATTTTTGCCAGGCGCACGGCCTTGCCGTCCAGCGCCGCTTCGATGCGCGCGCGCAGACCCGGTTCCGGCGCGTCGAGCCGCACCCGCACTTCCAGGAACGGCTGCTGTTCGGCCGGCGCATCGGCCACGTCCAGCGCGGCCAGCTGTTCCAGCACGTCGCCGATCAAGGCCGGTTTAGCTGGTACGCGCAGCAGCTGCACCGCGCGCGGAATGGCGATCGGCGCGATCTCGCGCACGGCCGCGCCTTCGAGGTCGATGCGCAGCACCTGGTGCTGGTAGCCCACTTCCGCAAACGACAGCGGGATCGGGCTGCCGCTGTAGCGGATATGGCCTTGCTTGCCCACCGCCTGCGCCAGGTGCAGGTGGCCCAGCGCCGCGTACACGATGGCCGGATCGAAGATCCCGGCCGGCAGCATCTCGGTGCCGCCGATGACGATGCGGCGTTCGGAGTCGGTGGACATCTGGCCGTCCACCATGTGGCAATGGCCCATGGCCACGATGGCCTGGTCGCCCTGGCGCTTCGACAGCGCCAGTTCCAACGCCTGTTTATAGAGCAGGGCGATGCCGGCCAGGTAGGGATCGGCCACATGGCCGGCAGCGCTGTCGGCCGGGATGCGCGGCACGTCGCCGGGCCGCAGGAACGGGACCGCCAGGCACCACGCGCGCACCGCGCCATCTGCGCCCGTGAGCGGCAGCACCAGCGATTCGAGGTCGATGGCGCCATCGGCATGGCGCTGGACGGCGCCGATCACGCGCGTGCCGTGGGCTTCGAGCAGCGGTCCCGGCGCCTCCAGCCGGCCCGGCGAATCGTGGTTGCCGCCGATGACGACGAGGTTCAGGTGCGGCACGCGCTCCCTGGCCCGCTGCAGGAATCGGTACAGCTGCTTTTGCGAGGCGGACGACGGATTGGCGTTATCGAAGATGTCGCCGGCGATCAGCAGCGCGTCGGCCTGCTCCGCGACGACGGTGTCGAGCAGCCAGTCGAGGAATTGCTGGTGTTCGTAATGACGCTCGAAATTATGCAGGGATTGGCCGAGATGCCAGTCGGAAGTGTGCAGCAGACGCATGGAGTGTGTGAAAACAGCCGGGAAGCGCACAATATAACGCAACTCCAGCCATCGGGAGCGACGGCACGGGCGAAATCCTCATTAAAATAGCGGCTGGTCCGGAGGTCCGGACGAAGGACAGACTTTGATCGACACGAATTACCCTCCCGTGGTGCCGGCATGAGTTTGCCCGCCGCTCCCGCCAGCCTGGTCGGCCCCGACGGCCACCCGCTGCTCGGCCGCTTTGCCGGCCAGACCGGCCATATCGACTGGCGCGCGCTGGCGCCGCCGTTGGCGCGCGGCGGCCTGTGGCGCCGGCTGCATCACAAGCGCTGGCATTACGTGGCGCTGTGCACCGAGCGGGTATTTTGCGGCGTGGCGATCGTGGACCTGGGCTGGACCAGCACCGCGTTCGCCTACGCGTTCGACCGCAACGACGGCGACATGCTGGCCAACTTTTCCGCCGACGGCCAACTGGGACGGCGCGGGCAGGTGGCCGACCAGTCGGGCGGCGCCAGTTATTTCAACGCGAAACAGGGCAGCATCGCCATCGAACCGGCCGGCGCCGGCCGCACCACGCTGTCGCTGCAGTGCGAATACCTGGAAATCGACGCCGAGTTCGGGCCGCCCGCGTCGCCTCTGCTGCTGGCCACGGGACTGGTGGCGGGCGGCGCGGTGCATGCGACGCAAAAGTCGTCCGGCATGCCGCTGGCGGGCGAAGTGCGCACCTGGCGCGAAGAATACGACCTGGCCGGCGGCGTGGCCAGCTTCGATTATTCCAACGGCCTACTGGCGCGCAATACGGCCTGGAAGTGGGCGTCGGCGCACACGCTGGAACTGGGGTTCAATCTGCAGTCGGGCTATTTCGGCGCCAACGAAAACGCGCTGTGGCTCGACGGCCAGGTGCATGCGCTGGCGCCCGCGCACTTCCTGTACGATGCCAGGGACGCGCTGTCGCCGTGGCATATCTTTACCGAAGACGATTTATTGGAGCTGTACTTCACGCCCGAGGGCGCGCGCCGTGACGCGCGCAAGAACCTGCTCGCGGCCAGCCGTTTCCTGCAACCGGTGGGCAGCTTCACCGGGTGGGTGCGCAGCAGCGTCGACGAACCGAAACGCATCGTCAATCACCTGATGGGCGTGACCGAGGAACATGCCTCGCGCTGGTAAACTGGCGGGCAACTTCAAGAGGATACGGGCCGCATGAGCACCAGGAATCTCGACCGACTGTTCGATCCCCGCACGGTGGCCGTGATCGGCGCCTCCGACAAGCCGTACCGCATCGGCACGCGCGTGCTGGCCAATCTTGCGGCCGGCGGCTTGGCTGCGGGCGGTGGCCGCATCTGGCCCGTCAATCCCAAGTACACCGAGTTGCAGGGCATGCCGTGCCATGCGCGCGTGTCGGCGCTGCCTGCGGCGCCCGACCTGGCCATCCTGTGCACGCCGCCGGCCACCATCCCCGGCCTGATTGCGGAACTGGGCGCGCGCGGCACCCGCGCCGTCATCGTCATGACCGCCATCACGGGACGGGCGCTGCGCCAGGCCATGCTTGACGCAGCGCGGCCCTATCTGCTGCGCATCCTGGGGCCCGGCAGTCTGGGCGTGCAGTCGCCGGCGCAGGGGCTGAACGCCAGCTTTACGCACCTGGCGGCCGGTGCGGGCAAGCTGGCCTTCGTGTCGCAATCGGGCGCGCTGGGCGCGGCGGTGCTGGACTGGGCCAGCCTGCGCGGCATCGGTTTTTCGCGCTTCGTGGCCCTGGGCGAAAATGCGGGCGAGGACATCGACGTCGATTTTGGCGACCTGCTCGACTACCTGGCCGGCGACGCCGGCACCGATGCGATCCTGCTGTGCGTGGAGAGCGTGAGCGCGGCGCGCAAGTTCATGTCGGCGGGGCGTCTGGCCGCGCGCGGCAAGCCCGTGATCGTGCTCAAGATCGGCCACGGCGCGGCCGACATCGACAGCGCCGACCTGGTGTTCGACGCCGCCATCCGCCGCGCCGGCATGCTGCGCGTGCACTCCACCGACGATTTGTTCGATGCGGTGGAAACGCTGGCGCGCCGCCGTCCGCAGCGCGGCGAGCGGCTGGCGATACTGACCAACGGCGGCGGCCTGGGGCTGATCGCCGCCGACGCGCTGGCGCAAAGCGGGGTCGAACCGGCGCCGCTGGCCGACGCCACCCTGCAACGGCTCGCGGACGCGGGCGCGCCGCCGGCCAATCCGGTGACCCTGCTGGCCGACGCTCCCGTGGAGCGCTACGTGGCGGCCGTGGCGGCGCTGCTGGCCGACCCGCACACCGATGCGCTGCTGCTCCTGCACGCGCCCACCGCGATGGTGGCCAGCCGGCTGGTGGCCGAGGCGCTGGCGCCGCTGCTGCGGACGGCGGACCGCAATGTCCTGAGCTGCTGGCTCGGCGGCGCATCCACCGTGGCCGCGCGCCAGGTGTTTGCCGACGCCGGCCTGCCCACTTTCGAGACGCCGGAAAAAGCGGTCCACGGCTTCCTGCAGGTGGCGCAGTACCGGCGTAATCAGGCGCTATTGATGGAAGTGCCGGCCGGCTCGCCGGCCACCACGGCGCCGCAACGTGCCGCGGCGCGGGCGCTGGTGAAGGCGGCGCTGGCCGCGCACCGCAACGACAGCAAAGCCAGGGAGCCCGAGGCCAGTAAGGGCAATAAGAAAAACCATGGCCGCGTGCTCGTGCTGGCCGACGAGCAGGCGCGGGACCTGCTGTCCGCTTACGGCATTGCGGTGGCCACGCGGCAGCAGGCCGCGCTGGCCGGCCACACGCCGGCGGCGGTGCGCATCGAGACGGGCGTCGATCCGGTGTTCGGACCGGTGGCGTACTTCGGCCAGGGCGGCGTGGGCGCAGAGGGCATGACGGACCGGGTGGCGGGCCTGCCGCCGCTGAACATGATCCTGGCGCGCGACATGGTCGGCCGCACGCGCGTGGCGCGCCTGCTGGCGCAAGGCCAGACCCCGGCCGACGCCGAGGCGCTGGTACGCACGCTGGTGCTGGTGGCCGACATGATGATCGACCTGCCCGAACTGGCGGCGCTGGAACTCGATCCCGTGCTGGCGCTGGGGGGCGCGGCGGTGGCGCTGGGCGCGCGGGTGCGGCTGGCGGCGCCCCGCAACCGTCCCGCGCTGGCGATCCGTCCGTATCCGCAGGAGCTGGAACAGGCGGTGGCATGGGGCGGCGGCACGATCGTGCTGCGGCCGATCCGGCCCGAGGACGCGGCCCAGCACCAGGCGTTTTTCCATGCGCTCGATGCGGACGACGTGCGGCTGCGGTTTTTCTCGGCCATGCGCGAGCTGCCGCCGGCGCAGCTGGCGCGCCTCACGCAAATCGACTACGACCGCGCGATGGCGTTTATTGCCACCCGGCCCGCGCCGGGTGCGGGAGGGGGCGCGGAAACGCTGGGCGTGGTGCGCGCCGTGACCGATCCGGCCAACCGCAGTGCCGAGTTCGCCATCATCATCCGGTCCGATCTGAAGGGGCAGGGGCTTGGCGGCATCCTGTTCGGCAAGCTGGTCGACTACTTCCGCGCGCGCGGTACGGCAGAGATCGTTGGTGATGCGCTGGCCGAGAACGTCGGAGTGCAAACCCTGGTGCGGCGCTTCGGCGGTGTGGTATTGCCGCATCCCGAGCCCGGCATGGTGCGCCTGCAGCTGCCGCTGCAGTAGATTTGGCGGATGCCTTGTTATATATTGAACATCGAACCGAAGGGAAACGGAGCGCTGGGCCGGATTTGTTTTAGGTCAAGGCGCGTATGTCGGATTTATTTACACTTTCCACTTCCGCTGTCGCTGTACGCCATGGGCGCGCAACTTTAGTTTTGGGAGTCAAAATGTTAACAGCCACATATACCCTGGTAGCGCTGTCGGTGGAGCAGGCCAGTGTCCGCCTCAGCTTGCTATCGTTTCAAAAATACGTGCGCTCGACCTTGCTGCAGCAAAACAGCATCACGCTGTCGCAGCTCGAATACGCCTGCGCCACGCTCAACAGCCTGTACCAGGCGTGCTACTGGCGCAAGACCGAGATGTACCTGATCCCGGCGCTGCGCCAGACCACCGAGCGCGCCGACCAGTTGCTCGACGAACTCAACCGTTTGAACCAGGCGGCGCTGACGGCCATCCGCAGCCTGCAGGAGCGGCTGGGCATTTTTGCCGACGTGCAGGACTTCCGCGTCGAGCAGGTATGCGACAGCATCGAAACGTTTTGCACGTCGATGCTGGCGCGGCTCGAAAAGGAAGAGCAGGAATTGTTTGCCATCGCCCGCGCCGCGTTTGCGGGCGACACCTGGTTCTCGATCGCCAACCAGCTCATGATGCACGACAAGCACCTCGAGGAAATGAAGCGCTCGGCGCCGCCCGTCGCCGACCAGGCCGCGCTGCCCGGCCCCGCCAGCGCGGCGGACGCGCGCACCCGGGCGGCGATCCGGCAACTGAGCAAAGTCCAGGCCGAAATTCCTGGGCTGCAAGTTTTGCCGCTGGTGGACGTCGCGCAGCCACGGCCCGCGCCCGCGCGCCACGGCGCCGTGCCGCCTGCCCGCCCCGAACAATGCGAGGGTGCCATCGCCAAATAAGCGCTGCGCGGGTGGCCGACAGTTTCCGTATAACGTCGGCGCCGGGCAAAAATCCCCTGCTTTGCTATGATGGTGGTTTTAGTCACCTCATAGCGCCCCATGTTCGATTTCATCTTTAAGCGCACTACCGCCCCGTCCCAGGCCACCCCGAGCGCTACCGGCGCCACGGCGGCGCCGGAGCAGGGCGCCGCCACCGCCGCCGAGTCGACCAGCCGCCGCGACGAGCAGGCGCAGCGTGCTGCTGCGCTGGCCGGCGACGAAGCGGGCGCCGTGGCGTTGATCCTGCAAAGCGAGTTTGCCGGCGTGCGCCTGGCCGCCGCCGAGCACGTGCAATCGCAGCCCGCGCTGGAACAGGTGC
>JBEVMD010000597.1:0-4231 GCA_040508835.1 Duganella sp.
CGAGGCTGCGCTTAACTGGGGCGTGAAGGTGCTTCGCTACGAAATCAAGGACCTGACGCCGCCGAAGGAAATCCTGCACGCGATGCAGGCGCAGATCACGGCCGAGCGCGAAAAGCGCGCGCTGATCGCCGCGTCGGAAGGCCGCAAGCAGGAGCAGATCAACATCGCCAACGGCGAACGCGAAGCGCAGATCGCCAGGTCGGAGGGCGACAAGCAGGCCGCCATCAACCGCGCCCAGGGGGAGGCGGCCGCCGTGATCGCGCTGGCCGAGGCGAGCGCGCATGCGCTGCGCCAGGTGGGCGCGGCGATCCGCGAACCGGGCGGCGAGGACGCCGTCAACCTGCGGGTGGCGGAACAATACGTCGATGCCTTCGGCAAGCTGGCCAAGACCAATAATTCGATCATCGTCCCGGCCAACCTGGGCGACATGAGCGGCTTGATCGCCACGGCCATGCAAGTGGTCAAATCTCAGAATACATCGCAACTCGCCACGCCGCTGGTCAAGCCGGTGCGGCCATAAGGAGCATCACATGGGTACCTGGGCGATAGACGCCTTCGGCAACGACTTCGCGCAGGACTGGGCGGAGGACCTGCACGAGACGAGCAATATGGACGCCATCGAAAACACGCTCGACACGGTGCTGACCGACGGCGAGGAACTGGAAGCGCCGCTGGCTGCCGAAGCGCTGGTGGCCATCGAAGTGCTGGCGCGCCTGCAGGGCAAGGGCGGCGCGCGCACTGAGGACAGCGCATCGATCGACGAATGGGTGGATGCCCGAAAAGCCAAGGCCGAGGCCAAGGCCAAGGGCCCGGTGAAGCCGCGCACCGACCTCGCGGCGAAAGCGCAGCAGGCGCTGGTGCGGATCCTGTCCGAGCAGTCGGAATTGCGCCAGTTATGGGAAGACAGCGAGCATTACGACGCGTGGCGGGCGTCGGTGGACGATCTGGCGGCGCGCCTGGCGTAGCCATCATGCGCAGACTGCGACCCGATCGCATCACAAGGTCCTGTTGCTGGCATGATCGGCCGGAGCGCCGCTGCATGGCATGCGCATCCTGATACGCGTCCTGATCGTGGCGACCCTCCTTATCCTGGGCGTCGACCTGTTGGGGCCTGCCATCGAGCGGGCGCTGTACCCGCTGCGGCTGGCGGCCATGGACAAGCCGGTGGCGCTGCCGGTGCCGGTCGAGGGCGTGCGAACCAGTGCGCTGCGCGACACCTGGAATGGCGCGCGCAGCGAAGGCCGCAAACACCAGGGCATCGACATTTTTGCAAAGCGCGGCACGGCCGTCGTGTCCACCACCGAGGGCATCGTCACACAGGTGGGCACCAACCGCCTCGGTGGGCTGGTGGTATGGGTGCTGGGGCCGGGCGGTCAGCGGCATTACTATGCCCATCTTGAGCGCTATGCGGACGTGGCAGCCGGCATGCGCATCGAGGCGGGGCGTGTGCTCGGGTATGTCGGCAATACGGGCAATGCGCAAGGCACACCGCCGCACTTGCACTATGGCGTGTACGAAACCGGCGGGGCTATCAATCCCCATCCTTTGCTGCTGTACCGGCCAATGCCGCGAACCATGCCGCATAAGGCGTGTTCTTGACCATGTGCCGATTCAAATCGGGCGCGCCATCGGTCCACCACACGGGGCCGCGTTCGCCCAGCGCATGCTTGGCCTGATCGACTGCTGCGCGCGCTTTACGTTCCGCCTCGGCGTCGCCAGCCTTGAGCGCGGCGCCCACCTGGCGGCGCGCCGACATCAGTTGATTGACGAACAGTTGCCGTTCTTCCGGCGCAAGGTTAGGATTGCTGGTGCGCCACAGTCGGCCTTTGACGACGAAATAGCGTCCATCGGTCGTGGTGGGGTAGTTGTCGGAGGCTGGCATGATGGGAATATAGCAGGTCAAGCGGAACATCAAGGGCGATATGGTGCAGCAGAGCGGGAACAAGTGTCCGGTCTACGGAGCACCGTTGCAGGAGGAAGCCTGTGGCGATCACCGGGTTCATCGTTGCCCGGTTTGGCATCGACGCACCGCCGGCGCCGTCCAATCTGTCCAGGATCGGGCAGCGACTTGCCCCGCTGGCGGCTTACAAGCCAACAGTTGGGGAGCGCGTGAACCGACGGTCCGAGCCGATCGAGTTCATGATCGACGTTGGACGGTTTTTCTACCTGGTAGTCAAAGGCATTGTCGGACTGTTCAGGTGGGTATCGCGCTAGCACTCCCTGGCGTCTCCTGGACATTCCAGGAGCACGCCCCGTACGCCTGATGCCCGCCTTTGCCAGGCATTGCGGTTTCTGAGTGCTGTGGCAACCCTTCACCGTCCATGGTGCTACCATACAGCCCATGAACCTGAACACCCAGATCGATCAGCTCCACACTTTTTTGCACCAGCACCGCCGGGTGCTGGTTCTGACCGGCGCGGGGTTGTCCACCGCGTCCGGCATTCCCGATTACCGCGACAAGGACGGCGTGCGGCGCGGCCGGCCGCCGATCCAGGGGCCGGATTTCCGGCGCGACGAAGCCGTGCGGCGCCGCTACTGGGCGCGCAGCATGGCCGGCTGGCCGATCCTGTCAGGCGCCGCGCCCAACGTGGGCCACCGGGCGCTGGCGGAGCTGGAAGCGGCGGGGCGCATCGACAGCGTCATCACGCAAAACGTCGACGGCTTGCACTACCGGGCCGGCAGCCGCAACGTGATCGAGCTGCACGGCAATATCCACGGCGTGATCTGCCTCGACTGCCGCGCCGTGCATCCGCGCGCGGCCATCCAGGCCTGGCTGGCGCGCGAGAATCCGCACATGGTGTCCGACGGCCCGGTGGACGGCGTGGTGCCCGAGGCGCGGCCCGATGGCGACGCGGAACTCGAACTCGACGGCCAGCATTTCAATATGCCGGTCTGCGACCATTGCGGCGGCACCTTGCAACCCGACGTGATTTTCTTCGGTGACAACATTCCGGTGGAGCGCACGGCGCGCGCGCTGGCGCTTGCTGAAGAGGCGGATGCCCTGCTGGTGGTAGGGTCGTCGCTGATGGTGTTTTCGGGTTTTAGATTCTGCAAACTGGCGGCGGCGGCCGGCAAGCCGATTGCGGCCATCAACCTGGGCAAGACCCGGGCCGACGATTTGATCGGGCTGAAGGTGGAGGCGTCGGCCATCGACGTGTTGCCGCTGCTGGTATGACGCAATTGGATCCCGGCCTGCGCCGGGATGACGGATCGAATGCCTGCGGCAGCAATGCCGTCATGCCCGCGCAGGCGGGCATCCAATGAGCCCGCTCATCCCCGGCGCAGGCAGTCGTTGGCATCCCGCCTGCGAGAACATGACGTCGTTGCGTCCGACTTAATTACGCTGCAACATCGACCGTACCACGGCCTCCTTGGCCAGCACGTAGTCCTGTCCCGCCAGCACGAAATTGGTGTTCGGCTGGATCACCTTGACGTTAATGAAAACCATGTCGCTGGTCTCCGCATAGGAACCCACGACGATGGCCTGGGCATTGTGCGCGGTGGCTACCTCGCCGATCTCGCGGGTGAGCATCAGCTCGCCCTGGTTGCGCTTCAAATACACATTGCTGCGCAGCTTCATCTCCACCATCGACAGGCCGCCCTGGGCCAGGCGCGTGGACAGCTGTTCCGACACGAGCCGGCCCAGCGTCGTGGTCTGCTCCAGCTCGTCGATATTGACGATGGTGGCCATGATCAGCGGCTTGTCGGTGGCGAGCTTGCCCGCGAGCTGGCGCATCAGCGAGTCGGCCGCCTTGTAGTTAGCGTCAATAAACTGGTTCGAGGAAATCGTGGTGTAGTCGCGCTCTTCCTTGTCCTTGTTGGTGGCGCAGGCGGCCAGCAGCAGGGGCAAGGCCAGGACGACGGCGCGGGCCAGGGTCGGGATCGGCATTTACAGGTCTCCGCGCACTTTGAACACGCGCGTCAGTTTGGTGTTGTGGGGTTCCGGTTCGACGATGCCGTACAGGGCGGTATCGGCGTCCGAAACATAATAGGCCGACGTGCTGCGCGCCAGGTAGCGGTACTGGTCCGACACCGAGATGGTGACGATGATCTCCGTGCGCGGCGTGGCGCCCGGCGCAAATTCCGAGTCGACCGGATCGAGCGGTTCGTTTTCCACCGGCGGCGCGGTCAGTTCGCGCGCCATCCACACGCCGCTGGCCAGCGGCATGCGCTGGCCGAAATACTGCCGGTACTGGGGCCGGTTGGCGGCAAACACCAGCGCCTGGACCTC
>JBEVMD010000006.1:0-4157 GCA_040508835.1 Duganella sp.
AAAGCTCGAACATGACCGCCTCGCAAATGCTGCTGCAAGCTGGCACCGCGATGCTGAAACAAAGCAACAGCATGTCCTCGATGGTCATGTCGCTGCTGCAATAATTTCCCGTATTACGTAGCACCGAGCCAACCTTTGCTTGAAGGTTGGCTTTTTTTTGCCGATTTTTGATTTTATTTCCGTGCGGCACTTAATAAGAGTGCGGCAATGGTCGTCTTGTAAGAGGGAGAGCGTTGAGATCAGCGCTCCAAACTGATCACCTCCCTTTAGGAACAAGTACCATGCTGAGTCTCCATACCAACTTCGCCTCGCTGTCGGCGCAAAACTCGATCTCGAACACGCAGTCGAAACTGTCGACCTCGATGACCCGCCTGAGCACCGGCTTCCGCGTCAACTCGGCCATGGACGACGCTGCCGGACTGCAGATCGCCACCCGCCTGAAAGCCCAGACCAGCGGCATGACCGTTGCCATGAGCAACACCCAGAACAGCACCTCGATGCTGCAGACCGCCGAAGGCGCGTTCTCGGAAGTGACCAACATGCTGGTGCGCATGAAAGACCTGGCCACCCAGGCTGCCGATGCCTCGTCGAGCCTTGACGACCGCAAAGCCATGCAAGCCGAATACGATGCGCTGGGCACCGAACTGTACAACGTGATGACCAACACCACGTTCGGCGGCACCAAGCTGCTGGGCGACGGTTCGGCATCGACCAAGGGTACGCTGTCGACGTCGATGACGTTCCAGATCGGCGCCAGCTCGACCGAAAAAATGAGCTTCGACGTCTCCAGCAACCTGACCTCGCTGAACGCCAAGCTGACCGGCCTGTCGTCGAACTTTGCCGCCTCGTCGATCACCAACGCCAGCGAACTGACCACCGGCACCGCCGCCAACGGCGCCATCGACAAGCTGGAAAAAGCCATCAACGACGTCAGCTCCATCCGTTCGGCACTGGGCGCCACCGCCAACCGCCTGGACCACGTCAACAGCAACCTGTCGAACATCTCGACCAACACCAAGGCTGCCACCGGCCGCATCATGGACACCGACTTCGCCACCGAAAGCTCGAACATGACCGCCTCGCAAATGCTGCTGCAAGCCGGCACCGCAATGCTGAAACAGAGCAACAGCATGTCCTCGATGGTCATGTCGCTGCTGCAATAATTTATGCCGGAAGCCAGTCCCGTGCGGACTGGCGCCCACCCCAGCCAGCCCGCAGTACCGGCTGGCTTTTTTACGTCTACCTGAAGATTTATTTCCAGGAGGAATTTAATAAGCTGGCGCGGCCGGTCGTCTTGTATAGGTAAGAGCGTGAACATCGGCGCTCCGGACTAATCCCTTTTTAGGAGCTGTAACATGCTGAGTCTTCACACCAATTTCGCCTCGCTGTCGGCACAGAACTCGATCGGCAACACCCAGTCGAAACTGTCCACCTCGATGACCCGCCTGAGCACCGGCTTCCGCGTCAATTCCGCCATGGACGACGCCGCTGGCCTGCAGATCGCCACCCGCCTGAAATCGCAAACCAGCGGCATGACTGTTGCGATGAGCAATACCCAGAACAGCACCTCGCTGCTGCAGACCGCCGAAGGCGCGCTGTCGGAAGTGACCAACATGCTGGTGCGCATGAAAGATCTGGCCACCCAGTCGGCCGATGCCTCGTCGAGCACCGACGACAAGACCGCCATGCAAGCCGAATACGATGCGCTGGGCCAGGAACTGGGCAACGTGCTGAAAAACACCACGTTCGGCGGCAGCAAGCTGCTGGTCGGCGGCACGCTGGCCGCATCGATGACGTTCCAGATCGGCGCCAGCCAGAGCGAAACCATGGCCTTCGACGCCAGCACCAAGCTGACCACGATCACCACCTCGGTGACGGCAGCAACCACCAACTACACGGCCGCCGCGACCGGCACCGAGATCACGGGCACCAACGCCAACGCCACCATCGGCAAGCTGGAGACGGCAATCAACGACGTCAGCACCCTGCGCTCGTCGCTGGGCGCCGCCGCCAACCGCCTGGACCACGTCAGCAACAACCTGTCGAACATCGCCACCAACACCAAGGCCGCGACCGGCCGTATCATGGACACCGACTTCGCGACCGAAAGCTCGAACATGACCGCCTCGCAAATGCTGCTGCAAGCGGGCACCGCGATGCTAAAACAAAGCAACAGCATGTCCTCGATGGTGATGTCCCTGCTGCAGTAAGCTGTATGATGGTCCAGTCCGCGTGCGGGCTGGCGCAGCAAGAGCCAGCCGGTATCGTCGGTTGGCTTTTTTTTTAGCATTGATTGAGCGACTCCCATGGTAGACCGCATCGGCGCCACCGCGCGCCCCGTCAGCATTCCCGACCGGCAGAACGCGCCAGGCCCGGTCATGCGCGGGCCCCTCGATTCGACCAGCCGCTTCGCGGTGGGTCCGCTGCCGGCCGCGGCGCCGTTGCCGGCGGGCCCGCTGTTCGACGGCCCCGAGGCGCAGCCGCTGCCCAATGCCGGCCTGCAGGCGCTGGCCGAAGCCATGGTCGAACTGGCCGACGTGGGCGACTCGCTGGCCATGCGCCCCAACCAGGTCTTTTTAACCCGCCAGCTCACCTGGCAGCCGCCCGACCCCGCCATGCTCGCCGCCTCGTGGCAGGTGATGGTGCGCACCTATGGCCAGCAGCGCGCGGCCTGGCTGGAACAGGCGACCGGTCAGCATGTGCCGTCGAGCCTGTTCATGGCCGACCACAATCCGTCGGCCGTGCGCGAAGGCCGTCCCGGCCTGCCCCTGGTCACGGAAATGGAACCGTGGCGTTTTGCCGTGATGGCGTGGGGCGGCGAGCGGCTGGTGCTGCGGGTGGTGGTGCGCGACGAGGAAGACGAACCACGGCCGCGCAAGCGCGCCCGCGTGGCGCTGCGGCTGGAACTGATGTTGCCGGGCCTGGGCCGGGTGGTGATCCAGCTCGAACCGACCGGCGGCAGAGGCGTGCTGATGGAAGTGGGCGCGGCCCACACGTCGGCCATGCAGTACATGCGCGATATCCTGCCGCGCATGGGCATGCTGGTCAACCGCTACGGCCTGTCCATCGTGCGCTGCCACCTGCGCCGCACGATCCCCGGCGCGTCCGCCCAGGACCCCACGCCCGCCCACACGGCCATGCTGACGGCGCCGCTGTTCAAGGCCATGGCCGAGATGGCGGTGCTGCTGTCGCAGCCGCAGCCGGCTGACACGCAACCGGCGGCCGCTCTCTGACCGACCGCGAGTAGTTCGGACGGTCGCCATCGACCAGGCAGCCGGGGTGACAGCGGCCACGCCCCCCCACGCGCCCCCGTTTTAATCCCCAACAAGGAGTCGGAAATGCCCAGCTGGAAAGACCAACCGCTACACCTGCCAATAACCGCTGGCCACCGCCTGTCCCGGCCTGTGCGAAAATTTTTTGCCGTGTTCGCCACTGCCTTGCTTCTCGGCGGCGGCACTGCCGCGCTTGCGCAAGACCAGGCAATGATGGTCCGGATGTCGGAAATCGAAGTCGATGCCAAGTACCTCGACCAGTACCGGGCAATCCTTCGGGAGGAAGCCGAAGCCTCGGTCAGGCTGGAGCCTGGCGTGATCGCCATTTTTCCGATGTATCAACGAGAAAAGGAGACCGGGGTCAGCATTCTCGAGCTATACGCCAGCCGCGAGGCATACGAGGCGCATCTCAAGACGCCCCACTTTCAGAAATACAAATCCGAAACGCGCCACATGGTCAAATCGCTCAAATTAGTCGATATGCAAGCGCTGGACGCAGCAACCATGACGACAATGTTTAAAAAGCTGCAGGACGATCGGCAGCCGAAAGCACGTTGACGCGCCGCGGGCGGGTTGTACGGGCGAGGCGGCCTGTTTCATGTCGCGCGCACTATCGGCTGAAACGCCAACCAGGGCTTCGCTGAGCGCCAGGTTCAGTGCGGAAATAGCTGCAATCCCTCCGTCCCGCAGGTGGCGAGCACTGTCAATTGTCTGGACGTTCATCGGCATCCTGGTGCTGAAATGATGGGGGACCGCTTCGGATAAATAGCGGAATCAGATATCGCGCCATCGGCCTACGCGCGACTTTCCGGGTCGGCCCGCCGCTCGGCAGGTTCGCCCTCCTCGAAGCCGGCGACAAACAGCATCAGCACATCGCCGGCGACT
>JBEVMD010000031.1:0-5872 GCA_040508835.1 Duganella sp.
CGGGTTGCTGTGCTGTTGATCGATGCGGTAATGCGTGAGCTTCGCGCTCGTGACGCCGGCGGGAATTCCGCCCAGTGCGAGTTTGACGGCGGCATCGGGTCCGGCGACATCGTCGTCGTGATAGTGCCACACCATCACGGCCACCTTGCCGTCGTCGGTCCGCGTGGCCAGCACGCCCACATCGGCCTTGCCGCGCACGCCGTTCTTGACGATGTCGGCCAGCGGCGTTTCGGCGTCGCTGCGGGCCTGCAGTTCGGTGGCGCCCAGTTTGGCAAACATGCGGAACACATTCATCACCGGCAGGTCCACGCCGTTGGTGGACAGCTGGCGGTAGCCGGCAAACCACGGTTGATCTTCAAAGGTAAAGGCCCAGGTCAGCGCGCCTTCGAGGTTGACCCGGTTGCGCGCGGCCAGTTGCCAGATGCGCTTGTAGCTGGCAGCCGTGTAGCTCGAATACATGGTGCCGTTGCGGTAGGCGTTTTGCGGGCCGGGGCAGGCCGCGCAGCCTTCGGGATCGTTCTCGCCGATGACGATCGGCTTGTCCTTCAGTTTCGGTACGGCGGCGATGCGGCGCAAGCCCAGGTCCACGCCTTGCAGCTGGGTGGCGATCCCCATGCGCACGTGACCATCGACAAAGGTCGGACTGCCCTTGGCGTGGAAGGCCAGGAAGTCGGTCGGCGTGCCCGTTTCACCGGTGGCGTAGTTTTTGCCATTGGCCACGTGCTCGAGGAAGGCGTCCATGAAAGCGCCGCCGGGACCGGCGACGTCCGGGCCGCCCACGCGCGCTTCGGGCAGGGCGCGGCGCACGCCCGCGATGGCATGGTCGTGCAGCTGGTTGAATTCGGCCTGGGTGCCGCGCCAGTACGATTTGCCATTGGGTTCGTTCCACACTTCGAAGTACCAGGTTTTGACTTCCTCGCGCCCGTACCGCTCCACGTTGTGCCGGGTCCACTGGTACACCAGCTCTTGCCACCGGGCGTAGTCCTTCGGCGGCGCGTTCCAGCCGCCTTCGATCAGTTCATAGGCAAAGCCGGGGCGCCAGCCGTGCTGGTACGGCGTGCCCACCCTGGCGCTCGACAGCGCTTCGGGCATGAAGCCGATCTGCAGGTACGGCCGCACGCCGCGCGCCAGGTAGCTGTCGAGGATGCCGTCGACGATGGTCCAGTTGTAGACTGGCTTGCCGTCCTTGTCCTCGGTGTAGGCATTGGTGCTGCCCCACTTGAAGGCGCCCGTGCCGTCGCCCGTGTTGAGCAGGTTGTGGGTGCGGAAGTACACGGCGCCGGGGCGCAGCTCGCCCAGGTGCGTCATCAGCTTGCGGCCGTCCTTCATGGTGGCGTAGTTCGGCTCATCGGCGCCGAAGAAGCGCCAGATCGGCTTTAAAGGGCCGACGGCTTTGCCGGCGTCGACATCGATGGTGACGGGGAACGGTAGTGCGGGCGGTGCTGCGGGCGCTTGCGCGTGAACGGCCTGGGACAGCAGGGTAAGGGCGGGGACAGCGAAGAGGAGGGCGCGCATGGAAGTCCTGCAGGGTAGGGCCGACGTAGCGGCAGGTACTTCCAGTGTAAAGCGGACCGCCTGGTATCCGGCGGCCCAGGCGCCGTTCGATCACGATGTTGATCGGAGGCGCCGCTTCGGCGGGCGCTCAGGCGCCCATCAGGACACCGCCACGCGCGCAGCGCCCGCCGCCATGCGGCCGATGACCGCCGCTTCGCCAAAACCTGCTCGGCGGAACAGGGCCAGCACGTCGTCCACGCTGGCCGCGTCGCACGACACCAGCAAGCCGCCCGACGTTTGCGGATCGGTGAGCAGCGCGTGCTGCGCGGCGGTGACGGTGGGCGCCAGTTCCACGTCCTTGCCGTACGCTTCCCAGTTGCGGCCCGACGCGCCCGTGATGCAACCGTCGTGCGCCAGCTGTTCCACGCCGGGCAGCAGCGGAATCGCGGCCATGTCCAGCTGCGCTGCCAGGCCCGCGCCGCGCGCCAGTTCCAGCAGGTGGCCGAGCAGGCCGAAGCCGGTGACGTCGGTCATCGCGTGCACGCCCGCCATCCTGGACAATTCCTGGCCAGGCTTATTGAGCTTGGTGGTGTTGGCGATCATGGCCGCATAGCCGTCGGCATTGAGCCGGTTTTTCTTGAGCGCGGCCGACAGCACGCCCACGCCCAGCGGTTTGCCCAGTATCAGCACGTCGCCGGCGCGCGCATCGGCATTGCGCTTGATCTTCGACGGATGGATCAGGCCCATGACCACCAGGCCGTAGATCGGCTCCACCGAATCGATGGTGTGGCCACCGGCAATCGGTATGCCCGCTTCGGCGCAGATCGATTCGCCGCCCTTGATGATCTGGCCGATGGTTTCCACCGGCAGCTTATTAATCGGCATGCCCACCAGCGCCAGCGCCATGATCGGCGTGCCGCCCATGGCGTAGACGTCGGAGATGGCGTTGGTGGCGGCAATGCGGCCGAAGTCGAACGGATCGTCGACGATGGGCATGAAGAAATCGGTAGTGGCGATCAGCGCCTGTTCGTCATTGAGCTGGTACACGGCCGCATCGTCAGCCGTTTCGATCCCGACCAGCAGTTCTTTCGGCACCGGGAAACCGTGGGAGTTCTTGAGGATTTCGGACAGCACGCCGGGCGCGATCTTGCAGCCGCAGCCGCCGCCGTGCGAGAAGGAAGTCAGTTTGATGGTGTCGTTACTCATGGGGCATTCCTCGGGGTGTACGTATGGCCGCAATTATCCTCCAACTCGGCCCACACTGCCTGCAGCCGGTTTGTTATGCTAATCGTTTTCACCTGAAAGGTCGCCCTCCATGAAGTTCAAGCATCTCGTGATGTCCGCCGCCGTCCTCGGAACCCTGGCCATGCACCCCTTCTCGTACGCAGCCGACGGCAAGGTGGTCGTCATCCGCGCCGGCCAGCTGGTGGACGTGGTGGCCGGCAAGGTCCTCAAGGACCAGACCATCGTCATCACCGGGGAGCGCATCACGGCCGTCGGTTCCAGTGCGTCGGTCGCGGTGCCGGCGGGCGCGCAGGTGATCGACATGAGCGCGCAGACCGTGCTGCCAGGCCTGATCGACGCCCACACGCATCTTACGGGCGACGCCTACCTGGGCGGCTACAACGCGCTGGGCGTGTCCGATACGCGCGCCGCGCTGTACGGGGTGCGCTCGGCGCGCAAGACGCTCGAAGCAGGTTTCACCACGGTGCGCAACGTGGGCGCCAGCGGCTTTGGCGACGTGGCGCTGCGCGACGCCATCAACGACGGCGATTTTATCGGCCCGCGCATGCGCACGGCCGGTTACGCCATCGGCATCCAGGGCGGCCATTGCGACGAGAACCTGCTGCCGCCCGATATGAAAATCACGGGGCGCGGCGTGGCCGACGGCCCGTGGGAAGCGCGCGCCAAGGTGCGCGAGATGGCCAAGTACGGCGCCGACGTGATCAAGATCTGCGCGTCGGGCGGCGTGCTGTCCAAGGGCGACGAGCCGGGCGCGCAGCAGTACACGCTGGAAGAGATGCAGGCCATCGTGAACGAGGCGCACAAGCTGGGTCGCAAGGTGGCCGCGCACGCCCATGGCGCCAGTTCGATCCGCGATGCGATCGTCGCCGGTGTCGATTCGGTGGAGCACGCGAGCCTGATCGACGACGAGGGCATCAAGCTGGCGCGCGAGAAGGGCACGTACCTGGTCATGGATATCTATAACGACGACTTCATCCTGCAGGAAGGCGAGAAGGCGGGCATGCTGCCGGAGTCGATCGCCAAGGAAAAAGTGATCGGCCAGCTGCAGCGCGATAACTTCCGCAAGGCGTTCCAGGGCGGCGCGAAAATGGCGTTCGGTACCGACGCCGGCGTGTACCCGCACGGGGACAACGCGCGCCAGTTCGCGTACATGATCAAATACGGCATGACGTCGATGCAGGCGATCCAGGCGGCGACCATCAATGCGGCCGATCTGCTGGGGTGGAAGGACAGGGTGGGGTCGATCAGCGTGGGCAAATACGCCGACATCATTGCGGTGCCGGGCAACCCGGCGGACAATGCCGCCGAATTGACCCGGGTGTCGTTCGTGATGAAGGGCGGCGAGGTGATCCGCCGCCCATCGGGGAACTGAGGATCAGACCAAAGAGATCAGATCAAAGGATCAGATCAACGATTCGGCCAGTTCGGCCAGGTCGTCGGCGTACTCGGACTCGATCAGTTCCTTGCGCGCCACGCCGCTGCGGAAGGCCGCGGTGGCGATTTTTGGCGTGACGCCGCGCAGCAGGCGCGGGTCCAGCAGGCCTGGCACCACGTAGTCCTTGCCGAAGCGGGCATCGGCGCGGGCCATGTCGGCCAGGGCCACCACGCACGCGCGCTTCATTTCCTGGTTGATGGTCGACGCGCCGCAGTCGAGCGCCGCGCGGAACAGGTAAGGGAAGCACAGCGCGTTGTTGATCTGGTTCGGGTAGTCCGAGCGGCCGGTGGCGATGATGGCGTCGGGCGCCACTTCGCGCACCAGTTCCGGACGCAGCTCCGGTTCCGGATTGGCCAGCGTGAACACGATCGGGTGGGCATTCATCGACACGATGTCGGCCTGCGACAGCACGCCGGGACCGGACACGCCCAGGAACACGTCGGCGCCTTCCATCACCTGCGACAGCGTGGTGAACGGGGTGTCGCGCGCCCACGCGGCCTTTTCGCCGTCCAGCGGACGCACGGTCGACAGCACGCCCTTGCTGTCGCAGACGAAGATATTGTGCTTTTGCGCGCCCAGGTCCACCAGCAGTTCCAGGCAGGCCATGGCTGCCGCGCCGGCGCCGGAGCACACGATTTTCACGGTGGCGATGTCGCGGCCCGTCATCTCGATGGCGTTGAGCATGCCGGCGCCCACCACGATGGCGGTGCCGTGCTGGTCGTCGTGGAAGACGGGAATCGGCAGGCGCTCGCGCAGCTTGCGCTCGATGTAGAAGCACTCGGGCGCCTTGATGTCTTCGAGGTTGATGCCGCCGAAGGTCGGGTGCAGCGAGGCGATGATCTCGACCAGCTTGTCGGGATCGGCTTCGTCGATCTCGATGTCAAAGGCGTCGATGCCCGCGAATTTTTTGAACAGGACCACTTTACCTTCCATCACCGGCTTGCCGGCCAGCGCGCCGATGTTACCCAGTCCCAGCACCGCCGAACCGTTGGTGATCACGCCCACCAGGTTGCGCTTGGCCGTGTACTCGTAGGCCTTGGCCGGCTCGCGCGCGATTTCCATGCACGGCGCCGCCACGCCGGGCGAGTAGGCCAGCGCCAGGTCTTCCTGGGTGCTGACGCTCTTGGTGACTTCGATCGCGATCTTGCCGGCGCGTCCGGAGCGGTGATAGGCAAGTGCCTTTTGTTCGATGGTGCTCATGGTTTCCTTATCGTGTATGCGTGTTTTTATGTAACTTATTATTTTTAAAGCGAAAAACGCCCGCACGGGCCGCGAGGCCGGTGCAGGCGCATTTAGCTGAACTGATTTAAATCACGGGTACAGACCGCGAACCTCGCGGGCCTGCAGCACCCGGGTGCAGGCAAGAATAAAGGTCGCGGTGCGCAGCGTTACCTTCTTCTCCTGCGACACGGCCCATACGGACTTGAAGGCGTCCTGCATGATGTGCGTCAGGCGGGCATTGATCTCGTCCTCGCTCCAGAAGAAGCTCGAAAAGTCCTGTACCCATTCGAAGTATGACACAGTTACGCCACCCGCGTTAGCCAGCACATCGGGCACGATCAGCACGTCCTTGTCGGTCAGGATGTCGTCGGCTTCCGGCGTGGTTGGGCCGTTGGCGCCTTCCAGAATGATTTTGGTGCGAATACGCGGCGCGTTAGCGGCAGTAATCTGCTGTTCCAATGCGGCCGGGATCAGGAT
>JBEVMD010000102.1:0-7900 GCA_040508835.1 Duganella sp.
GCCGGCGGGCGGCGTAGAAGCCTCCTCGCGTGCCAGGGCGCCGCTCTCGAACAGGGATGCAAACAAGGTCGTCGAAATAGTCATACGGTTTACTCCAATTCACATCAACGGTAGGCGGGATTCCAGCGCAGCAAGCGCTTTTCCATCCCGCGCGACGCCAGGTCGGCCGCCTTGCCCAGCAAGGCGTACAGCAGGATACCTACCAGGACCACGTCCGTTTGCAGGAATTCGCGCGCATTCATGGTCATGTAGCCGATGCCCGCCTGCGCCGAAATGGTCTCCGCCACGATCAGCAGCACCCACACCAGGCCCAGCGAAAACCGCACGCCCACGAGGATGGACGGCAGCGCCGCCGGCAGGATCACGTCGCGGTACAGCGGCCAGCCCGAGAGGCCATAGCTGCGCGCCATCTCGATCAGCCCCTGATCGGCCGAACGGATGCCGTGGAAGGTATTGAGGTACACGGGGAAGAACACGCCGACAGCCAGCAGGAACAGCTTGGCCGTTTCGTCGATGCCGAACCACAGGATCACCAGCGGAATGAGGGCCAGCGCCGGGATGTTGCGCACCATTTGCAGCGTGGTGTCGAGCAGCGTCTCGGCGCGGCGGAAGCTGCCCGTCAGCAGGCCAAGCAGCAGACCGAGGCCCGCGCCGATGGCAAAACCGCTGGCCGCGCGCCACAGGCTGGTGCGCAGGTGCAGCCACAATTCGCCGGACACGGTCAGCGCCCAGAAGGCCTTGGCCACGGCCCATGGTTCGGGCAGGATGCGGCTCGACAGCCACCCCGCCTGCGACGCGACCTGCCAGCCGGCGATCAGCAGCACCGGCAGTATCCACGGCGCCAGCACGCTTTCCCGCGTGTTGCCCTTTTTTTTCACAGCGTTGCTTGCCATCTGATGCTTTCTCTCTCAAGCCGCTTTTTCGGGAACGATGTCGTTGGCCATGATCTCGCCGAACGGACCGCTGAGCGACTGGGCGCCGACCGCCTTGCCTTTGCCCAGCAGCGGGAACACCAGCTCCGCGAAGCGGTACGATTCTTCGAGGTGCGGATAGCCCGAAAAAATAAAGGTCTCGATGCCCAGGTCCGCGTATTCCCTGATGCGCGCGACCACCGTTTCCGGGTCGCCGACCAGCGCCGTGCCGGCGCCGCCGCGCACCAGTCCCACGCCGGCCCACAGGTTGGGCGACACTTCCAGCCGGTCGCGCCGGCCGCCGTGCAGCGCGGCCATGCGCTGCTGGCCCACCGAATCCATCTTGCCGAAGGCCTTTTGCGCCTTGGCGATGGTGTCGTCGTCCAGGTGGCTGATCAGCTCATCGGCCGCGCGCCATGCTGCTTCGTTGGTCTCGCGCACGATCACGTGCAGGCGGATGCCGAATTTCACGGTGCGCCCATGCGTGGCGGCGCGCGCGCGGATGTCGGCCAGCTTTTCCGCCACGGCGGCCGGCGGCTCGCCCCAGGTCAGGTACACGTCCATCTGCTCGGCCGCCAGCGCGTGCGCCGGTTCCGACGAGCCGCCGAAGTACAGCGGCGGATACGGTTTCTGCACGGCCGGGTACAGGGTTTTGGCGCCCTTGACCTGGATATGCTTGCCCTCGAAATCGTAGCCGGCCTCGCCGCCCTCGCCCGCCAGCGACGCACGCCACACGCGGATGAATTCATCGGAAATTTCGTAGCGCTTGGCATGGTCGGCAAACAGGCCGTCCGCTTCCAGCTCGCCCTGGTCGCCGCCCGTGACCACGTTGATCAGCAGGCGGCCGTTGGACAGCCGGTCGAACGTGGCGGCCATGCGCACGGCCAGTCCCGGCGTGGTGAGGCCCGGGCGGATCGCCACCAGAAACTTGAGCTTTTGCGTGACCGAGATCAGCGACGACGCCACCACCCACGCGTCCTCGCACGATCGCCCCGTGGGCAGCAGCACGCCGTCGTAGCCGAGCGTATCGGCCGCCACTGCGCACTGTTTCAGGTAATCGGCATCGACGGGACGCGCGCCCTTGGTGGTGCCCAGGTAGCGGCTGTCGCCGTGGGTGGGGATGAACCAGAAGATATTCAACGACATGTTCGATTCCTTTACGACTATTGCGCTGCCACCGCTTTGGCGGCCAGCTGTGCATCCTTGACCGCGATCGGCTTCGGTATCAGTTTGAGGTTGGCAAATGCATCGGCCACTTTTTGCTGCTCCTGCAGCACGGCCGCGCTGATCGGTTTGACGCCATACGCATAGCGCGAGGCGGCCAGCGCCACCACGTCGCCGGACAGGCCGGTCTGCGCGGATAAAATCGCCGCCACGTCCTTCGGATTTCGCGCGCCCCACTCGTCCACCCTGGCGATTTCCTCGAGCACGATGCGCACCACCTCCTGGTTTTTCTCCGCGTACGGGCGCGCCGCCAGGTAGAACTGGTAGTTGGCCACCAGGCCCTTGCCATCGGCCAGCACGCGCGCGCCGATCTGCTTTTCGGCGGCCGCCAGGAACGGATCCCAGATCACCCATGCGTCCACGCTGCCACGCTCGAACGCGGCGCGGGCGTCGGCCGGCGGCAGGTAGACCACCTGGATGTCCCTGTAATCGATGCCTGCCTTCTCCAGCGCTTTGACCAGCAGGTAGTGGACGTTGGAGCCCTTGTTGAGGGCGATTTTCTTGCCCTTGAGGTCGGCCAGCGTGCGCAGTGGGGAATTCTTCGGCACCACGATCGCCTCGCTGGCCGGCGACGGCGGTTCGTTGCCCACGTAGACCAGGTTGGCGCCCGCAGCCTGCGCAAAGATCGGCGGCGCCTCGCCCACGGTGCCGAAATCGATGCTGCCCACGTTCAGGCCTTCGAGCAGCTGCGGGCCGGCGGGAAATTCCGTCCATTTGACGGCGATATTTTTCGACGCGAGCCGCTGTTCCAGCGTACCGCGTCCCTTGAGCAGCGTGAGCGTGCCGTACTTCTGGTAGCCGATGCGAACTTCCCTGGCCGGTGCAGCTTGCGCCAGCACCGGCGCATGGACCGCAGCGCCTGCGAGACCGAGCACGCCCGCCGCAAACAGCAGGCCCAGGGTATGGCGGCGCGCAGCGCGCCTGTGTTGGATCGTCATGGGATGTCCTTTCAGCGGGCCAGCCGGATCGGCTCGACCTGCGCCACGAAGGCATCGTGAGCCGATTGCGCCTGCTGTTGCTTCCACGCCGTGAGCGCATGCAGCGCCGACGCCAGCCCGTCCACGCCCGCCTGCACGCGCCAGCCGATGGCCTGGTCCACGGCCAGGCCGCTCCCTTCGTTCCACACCAGCTGCGGCGAGGTGGCATAAATACTGGTGAGGACATGGCGCGCGTCGAGCGCGTGCAGCACGGGGCGCAGCGCGTAGTCCAGCGCCAGCATGTGCGACTGGCTGCCGCCGGTGGCCAGCGGCAGCACCAGCTTGCCGGCCAGGCCGTCCTGCGGCAGCAGGTCGAGGAACGCCTTGAGCAAACCGGTGAACGACGCTTTATAGACGGGGGTGGCGATCACGATGGCGTCGGCGTCGGCCACCGCCGCCAGTGCGCGCTTGATGGCCAAGTCGGAGGTCTCGGCATGCAGCAGCGCGTGCGCCGGCAGGTCGCGCACATGCAAGGTGGCGATGCGGTGGCCGGGATGTCTGTCGGCCAGTTTTTTGGCCATTTCATCGCCCACGTGCGCCAGCAGGCGGCCCGTGCTCGATACCGCTGCCGGGCTGCCGCCCAATAAAAGAATGCTCATGATCCGGTCCCCAGGTGCTGTTCTATGTTGTCGAATGTTGGTGCCGGCCAGCATAGAACGGCGCCGGACAAATCAGAACGAATAGTTTTACGCTTCGATATGCGTTTTGCGTGTCATGACTTTTTTGCATATAAATAGCCGGATTTCTTCGTGTACCGCGTGCGCGGGCCGGTGCAATACTGCGCCACCGAAGCTCTGTAACGGACATACCATGTCTACCGCAACACGAACCACGGCGCCCGATCGGGCGCCGCCGGCAGCATCCGATCCGCTGGCCGTCGCCGCCGAACTGGCGCGCCGCCTGGCCGCCACCGCCAACGCCCGCGACCAGGCAGGCGGCCACGCCGCCGGGGAGCGCGAGGCGATACGCGCCTCCGGCCTGCTCACGCTGTCGATCCCCTGCGCGTACGGCGGCCAGGGCGCCGACTGGCCCACGGTACTGCAGGTGGTGCGCATCCTGGCGCGCGCCGACAGCGCGCTGGCGCACGTGTTCGGCTTTCACCATTTGCAGCTGGCCGGCATTGCGCTGTATGGCACGGCGCAGCAGCAACAGCGGTTTCTCACCCAGACCGTGGAACAGAATCTGTTCTGGGGCAACGCCCTCAATCCGCTCGACCGCCGCACCGTGGCCAAGGACGTGGGCGATGGCTTCGTGCTCGATGGCGTCAAAAGCTTTTCGTCCGGGTCGGTGGGCTCCGACTGGCTCACCGTCTCGGCGTGGCACGCGGAGACGCAAACGGCGTTGATCGGCGTGGTGCCCACGCGCCAGGATGGCGTGGCGGTGCAGGCCGACTGGGATGCGTTCGGCCAGAAGCAGACCGACAGCGGCAACGTGCATTTCAACGGGGTGGCGCTGCCCGCCGCGCAGGTGCTGCAGGCGCCGGGCGTGGCAGCCACGCCGCAATCGACGCTGCGCTCGCAGGTGGCGCAGCTGATCATGGCCAACCTGTACCTGGGCATAGGCGAAGGCGCGTTCGAGGCCGCGCGCGCTTACGTGGTCGATGAAGCGCGCCCGTGGTTTGCGTCCGGCGCGCCGTCGGCCGCGGCCGACCCGCTGATCCAGCACCGCTTCGGCCAGCTGTGGCTCAAGCTGCGCCCCGCCGCCGTGCTGGCCGACCACGCGGCGCGCGCGCTCGAACGGCTGTTCCGCCTGGGCGCCGACGTCACCGCCCGCCAGCGCGGCGAACTGGCCGTGGCCGTGGCCGAAGCCAAGGTACTGGCCCACACGGCCGGCATCGACATCAGCAACCAGATGTTCGAGCTGACCGGCGCCCGGTCCACGTCCGCCCGCTACGGGTACGACCGCTTCTGGCGCAACGTGCGCGTGCACACGCTGCACGACCCGGTCGATTATAAAATCCGCGACCTCGGACGCCATGCGCTCGACGGCTCGCTGCCCGAACCCACCGCCTATTCCTGACTTCCATGAGCACTCCCCTGATCCGCATCGCGCATGCGAGCAAGACCTTCCAGCTGCCCGATGGCGGCCGGTTCGACGCCGTGCGCGACGTCACGCTCGACGTCCACCAGGGCGACATCTTTGGCCTGATCGGCAAGAGCGGCGCCGGCAAGTCCACGCTGCTGCGCCTTTTCAATTTGCTGGAGCGCCCCGACAGCGGCGCCATCACCGTCGCCGGCCAGGAGCTCACGGCGCTGTCCAAGCGCGATTTGCGCGACGCGCGCCGCAATATCGGCATGATCTTCCAGCAGTTCAACCTGCTGCAGAACGCCACCGTGTTCGATAACGTCGCCTTCCCGCTGCGCATCCACGGCGGCCAGACGCCGGACCAGATAGCCGCCCGCGTGAACCTGTGCCTGGAGCTGGTGGAGCTGGGCGGCAAGGCGGACAGCTATCCCGCCCGGCTGTCGGGCGGCCAGAAACAGCGCGTGGCAATTGCCCGCGCGCTGGCCAGCGGTCCCGCCGTGCTGCTGTGCGACGAACCCACGTCCGCGCTCGATGCCGAAACCACGCGCGCCCTGCTGGCCACCCTGCGCGACATCAACCGCCGCCTGGGCGTGACCATCGTCTTTGTCAGCCACGAGCTGTCGGTGCTGGCGGAAATCTGCAACCGGGTGGCCGTGATCGAAGACGGCGCGATTGCCGAGCAATTCAGTCTGGGCGACGCCGCCAGCCGCGCCGCGCCGCGCAGGACGGCGCTGGGCCGCGAGCTGGCCGCCTTCAGCGCCGCCAACGCACTGTCCGGCGCCGGCCAGCACCTGCTGGAGGCAGCCCATGTCTGAGCTGCTGTCGTCACTGGGCGCTTCCCTCAACGCCATCCTTGCGATGCTGCCCGAGATGTGGACGGCCGTGGGCCAGACGCTCACCATGCTGGGCATCGGCCTGACGGCCGCAGTGCTGATCGGCGGACCGCTGGGCATTTTCCTGTTCTTGTTTGCCGACGGCCAGTCGCTGCAGAACCGGCCCGCTGCGCTGATCCTGGGCTGGCTGGTCAACACGGTGCGCTCGTTCCCGTTCATCATCCTGCTGGTCGCCCTGGTGCCGCTCACGCGCATCATCGCCGGCACGTCCATCGGACCGCTGGCCGCCGCCGTACCGCTGTCGTTTGCCGCCATTCCCTATTTTGCCCGCATGGTGGAGCAGAATTTGCGCGAAGTGCCGCGCGGCGTGATCGAGGCGGCGCACGCGATGGGCGCGTCCGAACTGCAGATCGTGCTGCGGGTGCTGCTGGTGGAGGCGCGCTCGGGCCTGGTGCTGGCGCTGACGGTGCTGGCGATCAGCTTCCTGTCGTATTCCGCCGTGGCCGGCGTGGTGGGCGGCGGCGGCATCGGCGACCTGGCCATCCGCTACGGCTACTACCGCTTCGAGACGGACATCATGGTGGCCACCGTCGCCATCCTCATCATCCTGGTGCAACTGATCCAGTTCACCGGCAACCGCATCGCCCAACGCCTCGACAAACGATAGGATTCACCATGCACCCCATTCGCCGACAGATACTGCGCGCTACCCTAGCCTGGACGATGGCCTGCGCCACGGCCTTGCCGGCCCATGCCAAAGACCCGAAAGACATCGTGATCGGCACCAGCGCTGGTCCGTACGCGGACCAGATCAAGCTTGGCATCAAGCCGATCCTGGAAAAGCAGGGCTACAAGGTCAGGCTGGTGGAGTTCAACGATTACATCCAGCCCAACTTCGCGCTGGCCGAGGGCTCGCTGGACGCCAACGTCTTCCAGCACATCGTTTATATGACCAAATTCGCCACCGAAAACAAGCTGCCCATCACGGAACTGGTGAAAGTGCCCACCGCGCCGATTGCCATCTACAGCCGGCGCCACCAGACCCTGGCCGACGTCAAGGAAGGCGCGACCGTGGCGCTGCCCAACGATCCGACCAACCAGGCGCGCGCGCTGGTGCTGCTCGACCGGCTGGGCTGGATCAAGCTGCGCGACAAGTTCGATCCGGTGCGCGCGTCCGAGCGCGACATCGCGGTCAATACCAAGAAAATCAGGCTGATCCCGCTGGAGGCGGCGCAGCTGCCACGGTCGCTGCAGGATACCGACTACTCTTTCGTCAACGGTAATTACGCGCTGGCGTCGGGACTGAAACTCAAGGATGCCTTGCTCACCGAGAACATCTCGCGCAACTACGTCAACCTGGTGGCCGTGCGCACGGCCGACAAGGACAAGCCGTTCGCCAGGGACCTCGCGGCTGCATACCGCTCGCGCGAATTCCTGGCCGTGACCAACCGGCATTTCGCCGACTACGCCAAGACCGACGATCAGCTGGCGCTGGAGACGGCGGCCCAGGCCAAGCCGGCGAAATGACATGGTCAAGCCGATCCGCTTCAACGCTTTTCAGATGAACACGGTGAGCCACCAGTCGCCGGGCCTGTGGACGCACCCGCGCGACACCAGCCACCGCTACACGGACCCCGACCACTGGACCGAACTGGCGCGCCTGCTGGAGGCGGGCCGCTTCGACGCGATTTTTCTGGCCGACGTGCTGGGCGCGTACGACGTGTACCAGGGCAGCGCGGACGCCGCGCTGCGCCACGGCGTGCAGGCGCCGTTGAACGACCCGCTGGCGCTGGTGCCGCTGATGGCGCAGGCGACCACGAACGTGGGTTTGGGGTTGCGGTGCGCCAACACATACAAAAACCGTAACAGGTTGGCGGGCCGGATCTCCACGCTCTACATTATCCGGGGGGGGCGATTCGTGTGCAACCCC
>JBEVMD010000119.1:0-13196 GCA_040508835.1 Duganella sp.
CAGTTGCACCAGCGCTGCCGCATCGGGCACGCCGGGCCAGTCCATCACGTTGACGGGCAGTCCCGCCGCCGTCACGACTTGCGCGATCTCGTCGGGCTTGACCATGCCCGGCACGAACAGGCCGTCGGCGCCCGCCGCGCGGTACAGGTCGGCGCGGCGCAGCACCTCGGCGACCCGCTCGCCGTCGGGCGCCAGCGCTTTCAGGTAGACGTCGGTGCGGGTGTTGATGAAGATGTCCTTGCCGGCCTGCGCCGCCAGTGCCTTGATGGCGGCGATCTTGGCCGCCAGCGCCTGCGGCGCATCGTGGCCGTCTTCGAGGTTGATGCCGGCCACGCCGGCGTCCACCAGGCGCATGACGTGGCGGGCGACGGTATCGGCATCGTCCGCATAGCCGTTCTCGAAATCGACCGACAGCGGCACCGTCAGCACGCGGGCGATGCTGGCGGCGACGCCGATGGCGACGTCCACCGGCATCCGGCCGCCATCGGCATAACCGGCCGCCCATGCCACGCCGGCACTGGTGGTGGCAATTGCCGGCGCGCCCAGGCTTTCGAACAGGCGCGCGCTGCCGGCGTCCCAGGCGTTGGGCAGGCGCAGCAGCTGGCCGCCGTCATGCAGTTGTTTGAATTGATTCATATCGCCTCCTAGAAAAGACTCGCTTGCAAGGTCGTGAGGTTGGAAAAACTGTCGTTCATCGGCTGCAGGATGGCGTCGGCAATCGGCTCCAGCTGCTTGGTCAGGTAGTGCTCGTAGTCGATCTGCGAGCGCAGCGCTTCCAGCGGCTCGGGGCCGCCGGTGGTCATCACGTAGCTGATCCAGCCGCCGTTCTGGTAACGCAGCGGGCGCTGATGGGCGAGATTATAGTCGTCCGCCAATCGCGCGGCGCGCACCTGCGGCGGCACATTGACCTTGTATTCGTCGAGCGGCTGGCGCAGCCGCTTGCGGTACACCAGCAGGTCGTCGAAGGCGCCCGCCACGGTCTGCTCCGCGTACGCGCGCACGTAATCCTGGTAGGGCTGGTTCTTGAACACGCGCAGGAACAGCCCCTGCTGGAACTGCTGCGCCAGCGGCGTCCAGTCGCTGCGCGCCACTTCCAGCCCGCGGTAGATCACCTCTTCTTCACCACGGCCGTTGATGGTCAGACCGGCATAGCGCTTCTTGCTGCCCAGGTCCGTGCCGCGGATGGTGGGCATGAAAAATTTCTGATAGTGCGTGTCGAACTCGATTTCAAGATGGCACGCGAGGCCGTGTTTTTCCATCAGCATGGTGCGCCACCAGGCGTTGATGCCGTCCGCCAGTTGCTGGCCGATGGCCAGCGCCTCGTCGTTGCGATGTTCTTTTTTGAGCCAGATGAAAATCGAGTCGGTGTCGCCGTAAATCACGTCGTAACCCTGCGCTTCCACCAGCGCGCGCGTCTGCTTCATCATCTGGTGGCCGCGCAGCGTGACCGACGATACCAGGCGCGGATTGAAGAAGCGGCATTCGGTGGCGCCCAGCACGCCGCAGAAGGAATTCATCAGCAGCTTGAGAGCCGTGGACAGCGGCTCGTTCTTTGCCCGCTTGGCGGCGTCGCGCTGCTGCCAGAGCTGGGTGGTGATCTCGGGCAGGCAGTGCTTCGTGCGCGAGAACACGGTGCCGTTCACGCCTTCCACGCGGTCGGCCGGATCGGGCGCGATCTCGCCTTCCACCAGCCCCACCGGATCGACCAGGAAGGTGCGGATGATGGACGGGTACAGGCTTTTGTAGTCGAGCACCACCACCGAGTCGTACAAACCGGGCTTGGAATCCATCACGAAGCCGCCCGGCGACGCGCCGCCCGCCACGTCGCCCACGCTGGGCGCCACATAGCCTTCGCGGTGCATGCGCGGCAGGTAATGGTGGCTGAAGGCGGCAATCGAGCCGCCCAGGTGGTCGGCCTGCAGTCCCGTGACGGTGGCGCGCTCGATCATGAACGCCAGCAGGTTGGCCTTGGCGAAGATGCGCGTGACCAGTTCGCAGTCCTTGAGGTTGTAGTGGGCCAGCGCCGGCTTGTCCTCGTGGAAGCGGCGCTCGATCTCGGCCATCTTGTCGTAATCGCTGCCGATGTCCTTGCCCTCGCCCAGCATCTCCTGCGACACGTTCTCCAGGCTGTACGACGCAAACATCCACGATGCCGCCTTGAGCGCGTCGATACCGTCCAACACGATGCGGCCCACGATGGGCGCAAACATATAACCCTGCTTGCCCGGATGCTCGCGCCATTCGATGGTTTTATTTTCGCGCCCCAGCGTGAGCGCAATGCGGTGCTTGTCCGCGTTTTTCTGCAGCACGCGCAAATCGAATTGCACCACGTTCCAGCCGATGATCACATCGGGATCGTGGCGCGCGAACCAGGCATTGAGCCGCTCGATCAGCTGGCGCGCGGTGGCGCAGTATTCGAGGTCGAAGTCGATCGCCTGCGTCGATGGCTGTGGTGCGCCCAGCATGTACACCTGGCGCTGGCCGCAGCCTTCGAGCGCGATCGAATACAGGTCGCCGTACGCGCTGGTCTCGATATCGAGCGAGACCAGTTTGAGCGCGGGCCGATAATCGGGCGCCGGTTTCAGTTTGCCGTCCCAGGTGGTGGCGCCGTCCACGCGGCCGCCCTCCACCGTCACTCCGGCCGAAATAAACCGCTCCATCAGGTAGCGCTCGGGCGGGCGGATGTCGGCCTCGTACAGTTTGACGCCATGCTCGCGCAGCGTGCGCTCGAACGCGGTGAGCGCCTTGTAGCGCGACGCGTACACGCCGATCACGGGCTCCTGCTGGAAGGTCTTCAGTTGCAGGTCGCGCAGCTCGATGCCGCTGCTGTGATCGAGCAGCGCCGCGATGGCCGCGCGCTGTCCTGCCTCGGCAAAGGCAACGGAGGTCTGCGCGGTGAGGCGGATTTTCCGGGGGCCGTCGTCAGTGGCCAGCCAGAAGTCGATTTCCGTCCCGTGTGCAGTATCGCGCCAGTGGCGCGTCAGGATAAAACCGGTGCAAGTCATGGCCGGAATTATACTGTACGCGCATACAGCGAGCGGGCTTCAGCGCCAGATGATCGCCGCCGGCCGCCCAGGGCCTGCAGGTGCGCGTCCCGTGGCGCTACCTTCTGCGCATCAGGCCTGGCAGCTGGCGCTGCCGTTGGCAGCCAGCGCCCGCACCGCCCTGGCGATGTCCGCGCCCAGGCGCGCCACGGCGCGGCGGTGGCCGGCCACCAGCGTCTCGTACCCTGCTCCCACGGTTTCGCTGGCCACCGTGCGGCAGGTCAGGGTTTTCTGGCTGCCCACCTGGCGCACGCTCCACACGGCATCGAGCAGCGCGTACTGGCCGGGCGCCGATTCGAAGCGCTGCACATTGGTGCTGATGCGGTACACGGTAGCGCCTTCCGGCGTGGGCGTGCGGAATACGTCCACCACGCCCAGGTCGGCCGTGACCACCTGCGACAGCGCCTGGCCGATTTCCGCAGCGGGCGGCGACGTCCAGCGTTCCTGCTCCAGCAGGTCCATGCGCCCGTCCTTGGTGACCACCAGCTGGCTGCGCGCCACCTGCTGCGGCACCGTTACGGCCGGAATCTCCACGTAGTAATCGGGAGCGGGCGCCGCGCCGCTGCGGGCGGCGGGCGCGCCCATGCCGGTGCTGAGGCTATAGAAATGCTCGGGCGGCGAACTGGCGCAGCCGGCCATCAGCAGGGCGGCGGCAACGATGGCCGGAAGGTGCAGGCGGTGGATCATTTTTTCTCTCCTTTTTTCTCGGCCTTGCCACGGATGAGCGACTCCGGATGGCGCTCCAGGTAGTCGGACAAGGTATTGAGCGACTGCATGGTCTGCGTCAGCTGCTGCAGCGCTTCGCGCAGGTCGGACTGCACCGGCGAATCCTTTTGCAGCAGTTCGTCGGCCGTGCTGAAGGTTTTGCGCGCGGCGCCCAGCGTGTCTTTCATCTCCGGCACCACTTGCGCATCGAGCTGCTTGAGCAGGCTGTCGGCGCTTTTGAGCGTGTCGCGCAGGTTGGTGCCGATTTCCTCGAACGGCACCTTGTCGAGCTTGCGGGCGATGCTCGAGAGCTGCGTCTGCAGTTCGTCCAGGCTGTTGGGAATGGTCGGAATTTCCAGCGGATCCTTGGTCATGTCCACCTTGGCCGCTTTCGCGTTGGGGAAGAAGTCCAGCGCCACGTACAGCTGGCCGGTGAGCAGGTTACCGGTGCGCAGCTGCCCGCGCAGCCCGCGCGCCACCATGCGCTCCATGACCTGCGGTCCGGCGTTGCGCTCCTGGTCTTCGTCTATGCTTTTCTGGAATGCGCGGCCCAGGCGCGCCGGGTACATGTCCACCGTGACCGGCATGCGGAAGGTTTTTTTCACCCGGTCGAACTCCACACCGACCGAACGCACTTCACCCAGCACGATGCCGCGGAAGTCCACCGGCGCGCCCTGCGACAGGCCGCGCAGCGACTGGTCGAAATACAGCACCGTGGTGATCGCCGGGCCATCGGGCTCGCGCAGCGCACTTGCCTGGTCGGCCGCCAGCAGGAACTGGCTGCCCTGCGGCGCCACGGCGTCCGGTTTCTGGCCGCTCGCACTTTCGAACGCGATGCCGCCGACCACCAGCGCCGCCAGCGATTGCGTATTGAGCTTGAAGCCCGAGGAGTCCAGGCGCACATCGACGCCGCTGGCGTGCCACCAGCGCGTGTTCTTGCCCACGTACTGCTCGTACGGCGCGCGGATGAACACTTTTAATTTGACGCCGCGCCCCTGCTGCTCCAGGTCGAACGCCGTCACGCGGCCCACGGGAATGCGGCGGTAGTAGATGGGCGAGCCCACATCCACGGAGCCCAGGCTCTCGGCATGCAGCGTGTACAAGCTGCCCTTTTCGTCGGTGGCTACCTGCGGCGCCTCCTCCAGGCCCGTGAACTGCTCCGAGGTTTCCTCCGACTTGCCGGCATCGACGCCGATGTACGCGCCCGACAGCAGCGTGCCCAGGCCCGACACGCCAGTGGCGCCCACCTTGGGCCGCACCACCCAGAAGCGCGTATCGGCAGCGGCAAACCGCTGCGATTCCTTGCTCATGTCGATGTTGACCAGCACCTTGGACAGGTCGCGCGAAATCGAAATCGAACGCACGATGCCGATGTCGACGTCCTTGAACTTGACCTTGGTCTTGCCAGGTTCGAGCCCGTCGCCGCTGCGGAAGCTCACCGTCATCGACGGCCCCTGGTCGACAAAGGTCTTGATCACCAGGCCCACGCCGATCAGCGCCGCCAGCAAGGGAATGAGCCACACCAGCGAAGGCAGCCAGCGGCTGGCTTTCTCGACGGCGGGTTCGTGCACCGGCCGCTGGCCGTCCAGGTTTTCAGGCATGTTTCTCTCCATGTGTATCGACGGGGTCCCAGATCAGGCGCGGATCGTACTGCATCGACGCCATCATCGTCAGGACCACCACGGCGCAAAACGCCAGCGCGCCAGGACCGGCGGTAATCACCGCCAGCGACTGGAAGCGCACCAGCGCCACCGTCAGCGTAATGACAAAAATATCGAGCATCGACCAGCGGCCGACGAATTCGACGACGCGGTACAAGCCGGTGCGCTGCTGCGGGCGCCAGCGCGAGCGTAGCTGCGCCGTCAGCGCCAGCACCGCCAGCGCGCACAGCTTCATCACCGGCACCACGATGCTCGCGACAAAAATGATGATGGCCAGCGCTTGCGAGCCGCTGTTCCAGAACAGCAGCACGCCGCTGATGATGGTGTCTTTCTCCTCGCCCAGCAGCGTGTGCGTGTACATCACCGGCAGCAGCATCGAGGGGATATAAAGTATCGTGGCCGCCAGCAGCAGCGCCCAGGTGCGCCCCACGCTGTCCGGGCGGCGCCGGTGCACGGCGGCCCGGCACCGCTCGCAGTGCTGATGGCGTCCACGCTCCGGCGCCACCAGCCCGCAGCTGTGGCACGCGACCATGGGCGCGCCGCCGGTCAGGGCGCGGTAATTGAAGTCGGATTGAGACGGCCGTTTGCCGTCGGGGCCCGGCAGATGCTCGCCGATATTCCACAGGATTTTCGGGTCGAAAGACATCACCAGCGCCAGCATCAGGGTCAGTACCGCAAACGCGAACAGGCCGGGATGGACGATCACCCGCGCCAGGCTGGTCATCTTGACGATGGTGATCAGGATGCCGATCATCAACACCTCCGTCATGCCCCACCGCCGCGCGGTACCGAGCGCGCGCAGCATGGAATCGAAATATGGCGGACGACGGCCGCGGCTCAGCGCCAGCGTGATGTAAAACAGCGAGCCCAGTTCCACGGCCGGCAGCACGATGGTAAACAGCGTGACCACCGACGCCACGATCTCCATCTTTTCGCGCCACAGCACGTGGATGGAACCGAGCAGCGTGGCGCTGATGCTGTAGCCGCCGACGGACAGTTCGACGATGGGGAAGAACTGGGCGATCAAAAAGGTAAAAATGGCCGCCAGGGTGATGGCGGCCATGGTGCGCGGGTCGGACCGGATGCCCCGATACAGAACCGAGCTGCAACGCACACACCGCGCCTTTTCGCGCGGTAGCAGCGGCCGGTGCTGGTGCAGCACTCCGCAGTCGTGGCAACTGATTAATTCGTAGCGATACACGGGCCGGACTCTATGTTCATGATGGACATATCATACGGCAATAAACATTTTCTCCACTGTGCGCTGGGACGCTATCGAACACCTACCTACACCCTTTTACGCGGTTTTAATCGCGTTTCAGGAAATCGAGCAGCGTGGCCGCCACCACCTTGGTCGCCTTGCGCAGGTCCGCCAGGTCGAGGCGTTCGTCGGCTTTCTTGGCGTTCGATTCGGGTACTGTGCGCGGGCCGGCGCCGTACAGCACCGCCGGGATGCCATGTTCACCGTACAGGCGCGCGTCCGCGTACAGCGGCGTGCCCTGGGCCGGGATGTTTTCGCCGATATAGGTTGCGGCGTTGTGCTGCAGGCTGGCCACCAGCTGCGCGGTGCCCGGCAGTTCGCGCAGCGCGTGCGACAGCAGCAGGCGGCGGATCTCGAGCGTGATGCCGGGCTGGCCATCGACCGCTTTTTCGATCAGCGCGCGCACGTGCGCTTCCACGGCGGCCGGTTCCTCTTCCGGAATCATGCGGCGATCGAGCTTGAGCACCACCTTGCCCGGCACCACATTGGTATTGGTGCCGCCGTCGATGCGGCCCACCAGCATGGTGGGCGAGTCGATCCCGGCCACGCTGGACTTGATCTTCTTCAGTTCCGGCAGCTCGTCGTAGATGGCGTTGAGGATGCGGGTGGCCGCCTGCAGGGCGTCGTGGCCCGTCTCGGGCATGGCGCCGTGGCCGGACTTGCCGTGCACCGTCACTTCCAGTTGCAGGCAGGCGTTGTGCGCGGTGACGATGTTGTAGCTGAAGCCTGCCGCAATCACAAAATCGGGGCGCGTCAGCTTTTGTTCGAGCAGCCAGCCGGGCCCCAGCAGGCCGCCGAATTCCTCGTCGTACGTGAAGTGCAGTTCCAGCGCGCCTTGCAACGGCGCGCCCAGCGCTTCCAGCGCGCGGGTGGCAAAGATGTAGGTGGCGAAGTCGCACTTGGACACGGCAGCGGCGCGGCCATAAATAAATCCGTCCGCCACCACGCCGCCGTACGGCGGATAGGTCCAGTTGTCGCCGGGCGGCACCACGTCGCCGTGGGCGTTGAGCGCCACCGTGGGGCCTTCACCGCCGTACGGACGGCGCACGATCAGGTTGGTGATGCTTTCCATGCCGTAGTCGCGCACCTGGTCCGGCGGCACCGCGTGCTTCTCGGCGGTCCAGCCATAGGCCTGCACCAGGTCCGCCACCAGGTCCGCGTGCGGGGCGTTGTTGCCGGGCGGGGTGTCGGTGGGCACGCGCAGCAGTTGCTGCAGCAGGACCACCTGTTCGTCGAAATGGGCGTCGATCCACTGCGCCAGCTGTTCTTTTTGCGTCGTCATGTCTGCATCCTTCATTTGGCGCCGGCCTCATACCAGGTCGCGATTTGCGCCCGTTCGGCGTCGGTCATCTGGGTGAGGTTCGCCAGCGGCATGGCTTTTAACTGGACGGTCTGCTTGTAGATCTTTTCCGCGTTCTGGCGGATTTCCGCTTCATGCTCCAGCATCACGCCGGCCGGCGCTGCCGCAAAGCCGGCCTGCGTCGGTTGCGCCGCGTGGCACGCCACGCAGCGCTGGCCGATGATGGCTTTCACCTGCTTGAACTCTGCCTGCGGATCGGCAGCCGGCTTGGCCGCCATCGCGACCGGGCGGGCCGGCGCAATGGCCACGGCCACCGCGGCCAGCAGCGCCACGCCGATGACCGGGTAGCGCCATTCCACGCGGCCCTTGTGGCGCAGGTTGAAGAAGTGGCGGATAAACACGCCGGCCGCCATGATCAGCGCCAGTACCAGCCAAGCGTGCTCGTGGCGGTAGGTCATCGCGTAGTGGTTGCTGATCATGATGAACAGCACCGGCAGCGTGAAGTAGTTATTGTGGACGCTGCGCTGCTTGGCCTTCTGGCCGTGTACCGGGTCGGGCAGGCGGCCGGCGGTCATCGCCTCCACCATCTTGCGCTGGCCGGGAATGATCAGCATCAGCACATTGGCCACCATGATGGTGCCGATCAGCGCACCCACATGGATGTACGCAGCGCGGCCGCTCAGCACATGGGTAAGGCCGAAGGCCGCCGCCACGATCAGGATGAAAATCACCACGCCGAACCAGAAATCGTGCTTGCCCAGCGGGGAGCGGCACAGCAGGTCGTACACGGTCCAGCCGACGACCAGCGTGCCGATGCCGATGCCCACCGCCTGCAGGCTGGTGATGTCGGCCACCGATTTGTCGACCATCATGGCCTGGGCGTTGAAGTAGTAGGCGATCGTCAGCAGCGCAAAGCCGGACAGCCAGGTGGAATACGCCTCCCATTTGAACCAGTGCAGTTCCCTGGGCAGTTCGGCCGGCGCCACCAGGTATTTTTGCGGATTATAAAAGCCGCCGCCGTGCACGGCCCACAGCTCGCCCGACACGCCTTTTTTTGCCAGCTCCGACCCCGGCGCGGGCGGGCGGATCGAGTTATCGAGCCACACAAAATAAAACGATGCGCCGATCCACGCGATGCCTGTAATGACGTGCAGCCAGCGTACCAACAGGTTAAGCCACTCAAGGCCATAAGGGACGAGGTACGCGAACAATTCCATGGCTAATCTTTCAGGTCAGGGCTGTGGCTAATTTACAGAAGATAAACGGAATTGGTGCAATGCACATGAACTATAGAGTATATTAAACATATCGTATCCCGTATAACCTGATCAGACCGTCTCATGGCCGCCCTGCCGCAACACCTGGACCTCCACCTCATACGTATCTTGTACCTGCTGCTGGTGGAAAAAAACGTCTCGCGCGTCGCCCTCAAGCTCAATCAGCCGCAGCCCTCGATTTCCGCCTCGCTGCGCAAGCTGCGCGAGCTCACGGGCGATCCGATCCTGGTGCGCGGCGCGCGCGGCATGGTGCCCACCCAGCACGGCGAAAGCCTGCTGCTGCCGGCCAAGCGCATCCTCGACGAGACCGAAAACCTGTTCCTGAAAAAGTCGCCGTTCGAACCGCAGGTGGAAGGCCGCACGTTCCACGTGGCCGCCCCCGATTACCTGGACAGCCAGTTTTTGCCGAACCTCGTTGCGCTGCTGCGACGCGGCTCGCCCAACAGCCGCGTCAAGATCCACAGCCTCGGTCCCCGTGTGGACTACGTGCGGCTGCTGTCGGACGGGGACATGGACCTGGTCATCGCCAACTGGGACGAGCCGCCCGAACACCTGCACATGTCCAAGCTGTTCGAAGACCCGATCACCTGCGTGATGCGCGCCGACTGCCCGTACGCGCTGCGCACGCCCAGCGACGCCATGACGCTCGACGATTATCTGACCCTGCCGCACGTGGCGCCCACCCAGCTGCTGCCCGGCTACCTGGGCGTGATCGACGATTTTCTGGACCGCCAGGGCCTGCAGCGCAACGTGGTGGTGGAGTCGGCGTACTTCGGCCTGATCCCCAACATGCTGGCGCAGACCGACCTGGTACTGACCACCGGCCGCCAGTTCGTGCGCCAGTACGAAAAACAGATGCAACTGAAGGCCTACAACCTGCCGGTGAAGTTCCCGGCCATGCGCTTCTATCAGTTGTGGCACGAACGCGTGCACCAGGCGCCCGAACATAAATGGTTGCGCGAGCAGGTGACGGCGGCCGCCAAGGGACTGACGCTGAAGTAAGCGTTCGCAGACATTGGATCCCCGCCTGCGCGCAGCGGGCTGTGATACGGCCCGCTTTTCCTGCGTCCTGCTATCCGTCATCCCCGCGCAGGCGGGAATCCAATCTGACGCCGCAGCAATCGTATAGCCGATAACTTGCGCGGAATATGTCACGCCTGGTCCACCCGCGCTATCATGAGGGCTCGAAAACGGACCCCACGCCATGACCACACTCTCCGAGCTCAATCGCTGCGACGTCGCCACCTTCATCGATCGCCTGCGCGGCATCTACGAGCACTCGCCGTGGATACCCGAACGCGCAGCCACGCACCGCCCGTTCGCCAACGAGACGGCGTTGAAGCTGGCCTTGCAGGACGTGGTCACGCGCGCCACGGAGGGCGAACAACTGGGCCTGATCCGCGAACACCCGGAACTGGCCGGCAAGGCCGCCGTCGCCGGCGAACTGACGATGGAGTCCACCAGCGAACAGGCGGCATCGGGCCTGCACCTGTGCAGCGCCGACGAATACGCCACCCTGCACCAGCTCAACGCCGACTACAACGCCAAATTCGGCTTCCCGTTCATCCTGGCCGTCAAGGGCCCCACCGGCAAAGGCCTTACGCGGCGCCAGGTGATCGCCGCTTTTACCCGTCGCCTGAAAAACCAGCGCGCCGACGAAATCGCCGAGTGCCTGCGCCAGATAAAACGCATCGCCGAAATCCGCCTCAACGACCTGCTGGGCGTATCGCTGGAATTCGGCCCCGCCATCATGCAGTGGGCGGAGACCATCGCCGCCTGGAGCGATGCGGATAACGCGGCAGACGCGGACTTCGACCTCACCTGCGCCTACATGACGCCCGCGCACCGGCGCACCGCCGACCAGCTGCGCGACTGGATGACGGATGCCGGCATGGACGCGCACATCGACGCGGTGGGCAACGTGGTCGGCGTGTACCGCTCGCCCGTCCCCGGTGCGAAAACGCTGATGACCGGCTCCCACTACGACACGGTGCGCAACGGCGGCAAGTACGACGGCCGCCTGGGCATCCTGCTGCCGATCGCCATCGTGCGCCATTTGTACCTGCGCGGCGAAACGCTGCCGTTCCACCTGGAGGTCGTGGGCTTCGCGGAGGAAGAAGGCGTACGGTTCAAGAGCACTTTCCTCGGCAGTAACGCCATCACGGGCCATTTCGACCTGTCCCTGCTCGACCAGGTCGATGCCGACGGCGTCTCCATGCGCGACGCCCTGACCGCCGCCGGCCACGACGTGGCGCGGATCCCTGCGCTTGCCCGCCAGCCGGAGGACATCCTGGCGTTCGTCGAAGTCCATATCGAACAGGGACCGGTGCTGCTGCAGCGCGACCTGGCGCTGGGCGTGGTCACGGCGATTGCCGGCAGCTCGCGCTACCTGGTGCAGCTCGCTGGCCTGGCCAGCCACGCGGGCACCACGCCGATGAGCATGCGCAAGGACGCCGCCGCGGCGGCAGCCGAAATCGTGCTGCTGGTCGAGCAGCGCTGCGCGCAGGGACAGTCGCTGGTGGGGACCGTGGGGCAGCTGGAAGTGCCGGGTGGCTCGGTCAACGTGATTCCCGGCGCCTGCAGGCTGTCGCTCGACATCCGCGCGGCCGACGATGCGGTGCGGCTGGCGGCCGTGCAGGATGTCCTGGACGGCATCGCCAGCATTTGCGCGGAGCGCCAGGTGGCGTTCGCGCTGGAACGGATCGTCGATGCATCGGCGGCGCCCTGCGCCCCGCACCTGATGCAGCAGCTGGGCGCCGCCATCGAACGCGCGGGCCTGCCGCGCTTCGACCTGCTGTCGGGCGCCGGTCACGACGCGATGGCGATGGCGGCCATCACCGACGTGGCCATGCTGTTCACCCGCTGCGGCAACGGCGGCATCAGCCACAATCCGCTGGAAACCATGACAGCCGACGATGCCGATATCGCGGCGCGGGTGCTGCTCGATTTTGTGCGCAGTTACCGCTGACCGCCCAGCATGTTGGACGCTATTGACACGCTATTCGAGTTTGAATAACACGTTCACGCTGCCGCTCAACCGGATCGTTGCCGGCACTTGAAGGTTGATCGCGGTTGACGCTGGTGGAATATAGGGTGCAGCCGATCCGTAGCCACCGCCAGCTTCCGTAAAGGTTCGCTCCAAGGCATTGAAAGGAGGGCGCGATATCGCCATGGTCGGACCGAGTTTCCTGCCAAAGGATGCGGCAGTGCGTTGCGCCTTGCTCTGCGCATCGCGGGCCGCCTGCAGCGCCAATTCCGCCTCGATGCTGCTCCGGGCGCTGGTCTGGAATTCCGAATTCAGGTTGTCGATATTGTTGATCTTGCCCAGGTCGGCCATCAATGCCGGCCATGCAGTCAAGTCCTTCAGGCGAACCTTGATGTCGCGGCTGATGACGGTCTGCATGGGCGGCGGCTTATCCTTGCCCACCGGTGCATAATCCACCGAACGCTGGAAGTCGGAGGTATCGATATCCACGCGCGGAACCTTGGCTCGCGCCAGCGCATCCAGGACAGTGGCCACGCTCGCATTTACCTCGGAAAATACCTTGGCCGCATCAAGCCCCCGATCGCCAATGGTGATGGCGACAGTCGCCCTGTCAGGCGCCACGTCGATTTGCGCCGTACCCGCTTCAAATAGAAAAGGATAGTCCGGCAATGACGAAGCGTTTGCCGATTCTGCCATCAACAACAACGTTAAAAACAGTAGGCGTGTTTTCATTCAGGCTCCCATGCAGTTAATGATCTGGTCCGTGATGAATATATGTCAGTAATATATACCGCTTCGGCCGCGATCAGGCAACCAGGGACTTTACTGCCTGGGCGGACGGATGCCGGTATATTGCGCCGCTACCAGCAGCCACTGGTTGTTGACCAACCGGGCCACGTAGCCCGCGCGCATGGCGAAGTTGCGCGCTTGCCCGCCTTGGTTCATGCTGTAGTTGAGCCGCG
>JBEVMD010000155.1:0-15826 GCA_040508835.1 Duganella sp.
CCCCGCTTGCGCGGGGATGACGGCTTACGGTGTCGGCATGACGGTGAAGCCGTTTGAACTATCAGGCCGCGTAACCGAACCACGCGCCGTACGCCGGCAGCGATACCTGGCCGTTGTCGACCGTGCCCGGCAAGCCGTAGCCGTCGAGCTGCTGCGCGCCTGCCGCTTGCGGCAGACTGAAACTGACCGGCGCCGCGCCCAGGTTGAACACGGCGATGATGCCGCGCTCGCCCTCGACATCGCGGCGCAGCGCCAGCACCGGTTCCGGCGCATCGTAGAACGCGATCGCGCCGCGCGTCAGTTGCGGCAGCTTGCGGCGCCAGGCGATGAAGGCGCGCGTAAACGCCAGCGTCGATTGCGGATCGTTTTCCTGCACGGCGGCCGCGCGTGCGCGGTGCTGCGGCGACACCGGCAGCCAGGGCTGGCCGGTAGTAAAGCCGCCATGGTCGCCGTCGGTCCACGCCATGGGCGTGCGGCAGCCGTCGCGGCCCTTGAACTCGGGCCAGAACGTGATGCCGTACGGGTCCTGCAGCAGTTCGAACGGCACGTCCGCTTCGCCGAAGGCCAGCTCGTCGCCCTGGTACAGGCACGGCGTGCCCTTGAGCGAGAGCTGCATGGCCAGTGCCAGCTTGGCAAACGCCGGCGGCGCCTCGGGACCGCCCCAGCGCGACGCCACGCGCGGCACGTCGTGGTTACCGACCGACCACGAGGCCCAGCCGCCTTTTACCCGTTCTTCGAACTGCTCCACCTGCTGGCGGATGTAGTGCGACGACAGCTTGTCGACCAGCAGATTAAAGCTGTAGGCCATGTGCAGTTTGTCGCCGCCAGCCGTGTACTCGGCCATGGTAGCCAGCGAATCGTCGGAACCCACTTCGCCGATCGAGATGGCCTGGTACTCGTTGAGCAAAGAGCGCAGCTTTTGCAGGAAGGGCAGATTTTCCGGGCGCGTCTTGTCGAAGTCGTGGGCCTGCATGCCGTACGGGTTGACGTCCGTGACCGTGATCGAATCGCGGTTGGTGGCCGGCACGTTGTCGCGCAGCTGCTGGTCGTGGAAGTGGTAGTTGGAGGCGTCGAGGCGGATGCCGTCCACGCCGCGTTCGAGCCAGAAGCGCAGCGCATCGAGGTGCGCCTGCTGTACTGCCGGATTATGGAAGTTCAGCTGCGGCTGGCTGGCCAGGAAATTATGCATATAGTATTGACGGCGGCGCGTATCCCACTGCCACGCCGAACCGCCGAACACCGACAGCCAGTTATTGGGCGGGTTGCCGTCCGCCTTGGGATCGGCCCACACATACCAGTCGGCCTTGGGGTTGGTGCGGCTGGAACGGCTCTCCTTGAACCACGGATGCTCTTCCGCCGTGTGCGCCATCACCTGGTCGATCATGATCTTCAGGCCCAGGCTGTGCGCGCGGGCGATCAGCGCGTCGAAGTCGGCCAGTGTGCCGAACATGGGGTCGACGTTGCAGTAGTCGGCGATGTCGTAGCCGAAATCCTTCATCGGCGACGTGAAGAACGGCGAAATCCACACGATGTCCACGCCCAGCGATGCGATATAGTCCAGCTTAGCCGTGATCCCCGGCAGGTCGCCGATGCCGTCGCCGTTGGTGTCGTTGTAGCTGCGCGGGTACACCTGGTAGATGATCGATGCGCGATACCAGTCCTGGGCATGCGGCGAGACTTGAGTTAGTTGCTGAGTCATAAGAGAATCCGGGGTTGGCTGGGCGGGTCAAAAGAATTTGTACAGAATATACATGACGACCATGTTTTTTTCAATCCGCTTGCCAGTGGGGAATTATCACAAATAATTCTTCACAATCAAAGACTTATGAGTTTTAACGGAAATTCATAGGACTGCAATCAGTAGTCAAACTACATAAAATCAGGAGAAGTCTAGTGAGCAGCAACGCCAGCAGCGTCGAACCGGCGACCGGCAACGGTCCCTTGCCCCGGCAAATTCCTTACATTATTGCCAACGAAGGCTGCGAACGCTTCAGTTTTTACGGCATGCGCAACATCCTCACGCCATTTTTATTGAGCACGCTGCTGCTGTTCATTCCCATCGACGACCGCACCAGCGAAGCCAAGCACATCTTCCACACCTTCGTCATCGGCGTGTACTTTTTCCCGCTGCTGGGCGGCTGGCTGGCCGACCGCTACTTCGGCAAGTACAACACGGTGTTCTGGTTTTCGCTGATCTACGTGGCCGGCCACGCGTGCCTGGCCATCTTCGAACATAACCTCGACGGCTTTTATCTGGGACTGGCGCTGATCGCGTTCGGCTCGGGCGGCATCAAGCCGCTGGTTGTGGCGTTCGTGGGCGACCAGTTCGACCAGACCAATAAAAACCGCGCCAAGCTGGTATTCGACGCCTTTTACTGGATCATCAATTTCGGCTCGTTCTTCGCGTCGCTGCTGATGCCGCTGCTGCTGCGCGACTATGGCCCGTCGGTCGCCTTCGGCATTCCCGGCGTGCTGATGGCAATTGCCACGTATGTGTTCTGGCTCGGCCGCAAAAAATACATCCACGTGCCGCCTGCCGCACCGAATCCCGATTCGTTCAGCAGCGTGGCCCGCACCGCCCTGCTGGCGCAGGCGCCTGGCCAGTCGCGTCCCGGCCTGATGGTGGCCGGCGCCGGCGCAGTCGCCGCCGCCATCTCGCTGTGCATGATCCCGCAATGGGGCTTCGTGATCGCCGCGTGCACGGCGCTGGTGCTGCTGCTGGCATTCGGCTGCTGCGGCGTGTCGATGCAGCTGGATCGCGCGCGCGGCCTGCACACGGCCGAAGCGGTGGAAGGCGTGCGCGCGGTGCTGCGCATCCTGATCGTGTTCGCACTGATCACGCCCTTCTGGTCGCTGTTCGACCAGAAGGCGTCCACCTGGATCGTGCAGGCCAACGCCATGCACAGCCCGCAGTTGTCGCTGTTCGGCTGGGACTTCACGCTGCTGCCGGCGCAGATGCAGGCGATTAATCCGATCCTGGTGATGCTGCTCATCCCGCTGAATAACGTGGCGCTGTTCCCGCTGATGCGCGCCATCGGCATCACGCCCACGCCGCTGCGCCGCATGGGCGCGGGCATTACCCTGTCCGGCCTGGCGTGGATTGCCGTGGGCGCGATCCAGCTGACCATGGATACGGGCGACCAGGTCAGCATCTTCTGGCAGCTGCTGCCGTACGTGCTGCTCACGCTGGGCGAAGTGCTGGTGTCGGCCACGGGCCTCGAGTTTGCCTACAGCCAGGCGCCGGCGCCCATGAAAGGCATCATCCTGAGCTTTTGGTACCTGGGCACGACGATCGGCAACCTGTGGGTGCTGATCGTGAACGCCGGCGTCAAGAACGACACGGTGAGCGCGCAGATCGCCAGCACCGGCATCAGCACCGGGGCATTCCAGATGTTCTTCTTTGCCGCGTTCGCGCTGGTGTGCGCAGGCCTGTTCGCGCTGTACGCGGTGCGGTACAAGATGGTGGATAACTACCGCAAGGCGTGACGGATTCGCCGCCGCTGCCTCAATCTCGTATCAAAACTCGCGTATCAAAACTACAGCTTTTGGATTACCATAGCCGGCAATTCAGCCATGAATTGCCGGCTTTTGTAACTGCACTACCTAAAATCATAGTTTGGAGACACGATTGGCCAAGATCCTCACCGGCGTCGCCCTGGCGCTTGCCTGCACGGTTGCCGCTGCCGCTCCCGTCATTGCCGACTGCGACGGTCCGTTCGCCACCGTCCTGCAGGCAGCGCCCGCCACGGACGCCCGCGCGTACTGGCTCGATCGCCGGCTGATCCAGTGGCCGCGCGCTGCGGGCGATTCGGCCACCACGGGCGTCTTCAAACTCTATCACTCCGCCACCGCGCGGCTGCGCGCAACGCCAGGCAGTCGCGTGTCCGGCGCCGATGGCGCGCTGACGCTGACGGCGTCCGCTACCCCGGCGCCCGCCGCGCTGGCCCAGCGCTTCAAGTTCATCGGCGCCGGTCCCCTGCTGGCGGTGGCGCCGGCGGACGCCGCGCGCGTTCCCGGTCTGCTCACCGGCCAGGTGCTGCTGGTGCGCGAAGCGGCGGACGGCGCGGTGCTGGACGCCACTGCCGTGCAGCTGGCCGGCGCGCTGGACGACCTGTACGCCAGCGCGGAGCAGGCGCCGGACCTGGGCGTGACGGTACATCCTGCGACAGCGCAGTTCAAGCTGTGGGCGCCCACCGCGCAAAACGTGGCCGTGTGCACCTACGAGAGCGGCGCTGCAAAAGCGGCCGCCATCACGCCCATGGCGCGCGACGCCGCCACCGGCATCTGGGCCGCGCAGTTGAAGGGCAAACTCGCGGGCCGCTACTACCAGTACGTGGTGGATGTGGTCGCGCCCGCGGCGGGCCTGGTGCGCAACCTGGTCACCGATCCGTATTCGGTCAGCCTCACCACCGATTCGCGGCGCAGCTACATCGCCGACCTGAATGCCGCCAACCTGAAACCGGCCGGCTGGGACCGCACGCCGATACCGAAACGCGTGGCCGCGCAACCGGACATGGCGATCTACGAGCTGCACGTGCGCGATTTTTCCATCAACGACAGCACCGTCACCGCCGCCCATCGCGGCAAGTACACAGCCTTCACACAGACCAACTCCAACGGCATGCGCCACCTGGCGGCATTGAGCCGCGCCGGCATGACGGACGTGCACCTGCTGCCCGTGTACGACATCGCCACCGTGCCGGAACAGGGCTGCAAGTCCACCTTGCCGGAGATTGCCGCCCTGCCCGGCCTGACGCCCGATGGCCTGGCACAGCAGGCCGCCGTGACCGAGGTAAAATTCACCGACTGCTATAACTGGGGCTACGACCCGTACCATTACAGCGCGCCGGAAGGCAGCTACGCCACCGATGCGGCGGACGGCGCCCAGCGCATCGTCGAGTTCCGCCAGATGGTGCAGGCGCTGCATAAAACCGGCCTGCGCGTGGGCATGGACGTGGTGTACAACCACACCTTCATCGCCGGCCAGAACCCGCAATCGGTGCTGGACCGCGTGGTGCCCGGCTACTACCACCGCCTCGATGCGCAAGGCGCCATCGAGCGTTCGACCTGCTGCGACAACACGGCCACCGAAAACCGCATGATGGCCAAGCTGATGATCGACTCGGCCGAGCTGTGGGCCGTGCAGTACAAGATCGATTCGTTCCGCTTCGACCTGATGGGCCACCAGCCGCGCGCCGCGATGGAAGCGCTGCAGGCGCGCGTCAACCGCGCCACGGGCCGCCACATCAACCTGATCGGCGAAGGCTGGAACTTCGGCGAAGTGGCCGACGGCGCGCGCTTCGTGCAGGCGTCGCAGCTGTCGCTCAACGGCAGCGGCATCGGCACCTTCAGCGACCGCGCGCGCGACGCCATGCGCGGCGGCGGCGCGGCCGACGGCAGCGCGCAGATCGCCAGCCAGCAGGGCTGGATCAATGGCCTGGTGTATGACACCAACGCCAGCGCCGCCCCGCGCACCAAGGCCGACCTGATGGACGCGGCGGACATGGTCAAGGTGGGCCTGGCCGGCTCGCTGCGCCGGTTTGCCATGCAGACGCGCAGCGACGAAACGAAGCAGTTGCAGGACATCGTCTACGGCGGCAACCAGCCGGCCGGCTACGCCAGCGAACCGGGAGAAACCGTCAACTACGTGGAGAACCACGACAACCAGACGCTGTTCGACATCAACGCGTTCAAGCTGCCGTTGACGACCACCACCGCCGAACGGGCGCAGGTGCAGATGCTGGGCGCGGCCATCAACGCCTTCAGCCAGGGCGTGCCCTACTTCCACGCCGGCTTCGACATCCTGCGGTCGAAATCGCTGGACCGCAACAGCTTCGAATCGGGCGACTGGTTCAATCGCCTCGACTGGTCGTACCGGGACAATTACTTCGGCACGGGCCTGCCGCGCGAAGAGGACAACGGCAAGGACTATGCGCTGATGCGGCCCTTGCTGGCCAGGGCCGATGCGATCAAACCGACGCCGCAGGATATCGCCTGGTCGCGCGACGCGTTCCGCGACCTGCTGGCGATCCGCTCGAGCAGCACCCTGTTCCGCCTGCGTACCTCGCGCGACATCGAACAGCGCCTGCGCTTTTACAACACCGGTTCGGGCCAGGTGCCGACCGTGATCGTGGGCCATCTCGACGGTGCGGGCTACCCGGGCGCCGGTTTCAAGGCGATCACGTATGTGATCAACGTGGACAAGGTGGCGCAGCACGTGACCGTGGGCGCCGAGAAGAACCGCGGTTACCAGCTGCACCCGGTGCACCTGCGCGCCGGCGCCGCCGACCGCCGCATCGCCGCGCAGGCGACGTACGCTGGCGCCAGCGGGACGTTCTCGGTGCCGGCGCGCAGTGCCGTGGTGTTTGTGCGGCGATAGGGGCTGCGCGCAGACATTGGATTTCCGCCTGGGCGGGAAGGACGCGGTGTCATGCGACAGTCGGAAAACCGTTCGATAGTCGTGCTATCGTCTGACTTTTATCCTCCACCGACAGCCCGCATGAAACTGTTCATCCCCCTGCTGCTCTGCGTCTCTTTCAACGCCGCCGCTGGCGCGCTGTCCGAACCGGTGGACCTGGTCAATCCGTTGATGGGCACCGCCAGCAAGCCCGAACTCTCCAACGGCAATACGTACCCCACCATTGCCCTCCCCTGGGGCATGAATTTCTGGACGCCGCAAACGGGCAAGATGGGCAACGGCTGGACCTACACGTATGATGCCGACCAGCTGCGCGGCTTCAAACAGACGCACCAGCCGTCGCCGTGGATGAACGACTACGGGCAGTTCGCCATCATGCCCGTTACCGGCAAGCTGCAGGGCAAACTGAAATTCAACCAGGACGACCGCGCCAGCTGGTTTTCGCACAAGGCCGAAACGGCCAAGCCGTATTACTACAGGGTCTACTTGGCCGACGCCGACGTCACCACCGAGATCGCGCCCACCGAACGCGCCGCGCAGTTCCGTTTCACCTTCCCGAAAACCGACGACGCCTACGTGGTGGTGGACGCCTACGACAAGGGTTCGTACATCAAGGTGATTCCGGCCGAGCGCAAGATCGTCGGCTACAGCACGCGCTACGCGCGCGGCCCGCTGCCGAAAAACTTCAAGAACTATTTCGTCATCCATTTCGATAAACCGTTTACATCCACCCACCTGTGGAGCGGCAACCAGCTGGCCGGCGACGTGCTGGAACTGACCAGCGACCATGCGGGCGCGGTGGTCGGCTTCAAGACCGCCAAGGGTGAACAGGTGGGCATGAAGGTGGCGTCCTCGTTCATCAGCGCGGCGCAGGCGGAACTGAACCTGCAGCGCGAGCTGGCCGACGACAGCTTCGACACCACCGCGCAAAAGGGCCGCGACATCTGGAACCGGACGCTGGGCCGCATTGCCGTGGAAGGCGGCACCGACGAGCAGACGCGCACTTTTTATTCGAGCCTGTACCGCATGCTGTTGTTCCCCAATAAACTGTACGAGGTCGACGCCGACGGCCGCATCGTCCACTGGAGTCCCTACAACGGCCAGATCCTGCCCGGCCATATGTATGCGGGCACCGGCTTCTGGGACACCTTCCGCGCGCTGTACCCGTTCCTCAACCTGATGTACCCGTCGGTCAACCGCGAGATGCAGGCGGCGCTGGTCAACGACTACCGCGAAGGCGGCTGGCTGCCCGAGTGGTCCAGCCCCGGCTACGCCAACGTCATGATCGGCAATAACTCGGCATCGGTAGTGGCCGAGGCTTACGTCAAGGGCCTGCGCGGCTACGACATCGACACCTTGTGGCAGGCCGTCAAACACGGCGCCAATCACGAGGGGCCGATCAGCGCCGTGGGCCGCGCCGGCGTGTACTTTTACAACGATCTTGGCTACGTGCCGTACGACGTGGGCATCAACGAAAACGCCGCGCGCACGCTGGAATACGCGTACGACGATTTCGCCATCTACCAGCTGGGCAAGGCGCTGGGCAAACCGCCAACCGAGATCGCCGTGTACGCGCAGCGGGCGCTCAACTACCGCAAGCTGTTCGACCCGGAGTCGGGCCTGATGCGCGGTAAAAACCGCGACGGCAGCTTCCAGTCGCCGTTCAACCCTTTCAAATGGGGCGACGCTTTCACGGAAGGCAATAGCTGGCACTACACGTGGTCGGTGTTCCAGGACGTGCAGGGACTGGTGGACCTGATGGGCGGGCGCGAACGGTTCGTCGCCAAGCTCGATCAGGTGTTCACCCTGCCCCCGGTGTACGACGAGAGCTATTACCAGGAGGTGATCCACGAGATCCGCGAAATGCAGATCGCGAACATGGGCCAGTACGCGCATGGCAACCAGCCGATCCAGCACATGATCTATTTATACGGTTACGCCGGCGCGCCGTGGAAAACCCAGTACTGGGTGCGCGAGACCATGAACCGCCTGTACCGGCCCACGCCCGACGGCTACTGCGGCGACGAGGACAACGGCCAGACGTCGGCCTGGTACGTGTTTTCGGCGCTGGGCTTTTATCCGGTCACGCCGGCCGTGCCGCAGTACGTGGTGGGCGCGCCGCTATTCAGAAAGGCGACGCTGCACCTGGAAAACGGCAAGTCGGTCGTCATCAGTGCGCCGGCCAACGGCGCGGACCGGCGGTACGTGACGTCGCTCGAAATGAACGGCAAGCCTTACACCCGCAACTGGCTCGATCACGCAGCGCTGCTGCGCGGCGCCACGCTCGATTTCGGCATGTCGGCACAACCCGACACCCGGCGCGCCACGGCGCCTGCCGATGCGCCGTACTCGCTGTCCACCGACCCGCACTTCTGACGCCATCGATGCGCCGCCGGGCCGCGCACAATTGCCGGTCCGGCGCAGGCGCTACCGCAAATCGTGATACTATCCGTTACGTCAACGCAATAAATATTTCTTTATTGTAAATTTGACGCCGGAAGCCCCATCCCCGCTTCCAACGCTGCCGGAGCGCTCAACCGGCGTCCGCCAGTGCCCTACCCCGCATTGAATAGCACATTGTCAACGCAAGTCCTGCAAAGGGCCAGACACCGCCAGCAGGACTAACGAAACCATCACACCATGACTATTTCTTGCCACACCAAGGAAGCGCGCCGCCTCGACGCGCTCTACAAGCTCAATATCCTGGACACGCCGGCCAGCGAGGCGTTCGACCGCATCACGCGCATGGCCGCGCGCCTGTTCAAGCTGCCCATTGCCGCCGTGTCGCTCACAGACAGCGACCGCCAGTGGTTCAAGTCGCGGGTGGGCGTGGACCACGTGACCATTCCGCGCCTGCGGGCGCCGTGCGGCAACGTGGCCGACAATGCCGAGCTGCTGATCATTCCCGACATGCTGGACGACGCTTACTTCCGCGACAGCCCGCTGGCCGCCAGCGGCATCCGCTACTACGCCGGCGCGCCGCTGGTGACCGTGGACGGCCACTGCCTGGGCGCCATGTGCGTGCTGGGCACCGAGCCGCGCCAGACCACGCCCGAAGAACTGACGATCCTGTCCGACCTGGCCAATATGGTCATGGCGCAGATCGAGATGATGCACGCGCTGGGCCGCATCGATCCGATCAGCGGTTTGCCCAACCGCAACCAGTTCATCGAAGACTTCCAGGACATGCAGCGCGACAGCGCACCGGGCACCCAGCGCATGGCGGTGCTGATCAACCTGGCCACGCCCGACCAGCTGGCGCATGCCGCGCGCGCCATGAATCCGCGCTACCTCGACGAACTGGTAACCGACGCTGCCGGCTGGATCCGCGCCGAAATCGGCGCCGGGCGCAAGGTCTATCACGTGGCCACCACCCAGTTTGCCATGCTGTCCGCACCCGGCATCACCGTCGAGGCCTATACGCCGCTGCTCGAGTCCAAGCTCGAACGCGCGATCGCCACCATCAAGACCCGCTTTGTCGCCACGCCGGCGATCGGCGTGGCGCCGTTCGACATCGACAATGCCGACGCCCTGAGCGTGCTGCGTCGCGGCCAGAGCGCCGTCCATGACGCGATCGAATCGGGCCGCAACGTGGCAATTTATTCGGCCGGCGAAGACCAGGTCTATCGCCGCCGCTTCGACCTGCTCAACGACTTCAGCGCCGCACTCGAGAGCCCCGATCAACTGCGGCTGGTGTACCAGCCGCGCATCGACCTGGCCAGCGGCGAGTGCGTGGGCGCCGAAGCGCTGCTGCGCTGGAACCACCCTACGCTGGGCGCCATCGGCCCCGGCGAATTCATGCCCATCATCGAGCGTTCGCGCCTGGCGCAGGCAGCAACCACCTGGGTGCTCGCTACGGCGCTCGACCAGCAGCTGGCATGGCGCCAGGCCGGCCTCACGCTGCAGTTGTCGCTCAACGTCTCTGCGGCCAACCTGCTGGAAGTGGATTTTGCGGACCGCGTGGTCGATGGCCTGCGCGCGCGCCGCCTGCCGCACCACTGCCTGGAACTGGAAATCACCGAGAGCGCCATCATGGAGCAGCCGGTCAAGGCCCACGCCACGCTGGAATTGCTGGCGCGCGCCGGCATCCACCTGGCCATCGACGATTTCGGCACCGGCTACAGCAGCCTGGCGTATTTGCAGCGCATGCCGGCCGACGTGGTCAAGATCGACCAGTCGTTCGTGCGCGGGCTGGAAAGCGACCAGCGCCAGCAAGGGCTGGTGCGGGCCATGATTTCGCTGTCGCAGGACCTGGGCCACCGCGTGGTGGCCGAAGGCGTGGAAAATGGCGCGGTGCTGGCGTTCCTGCGCGCGGCCGGTTGCGACGAGGCGCAGGGCTACCTGTTCGCGCGGCCGATGGAGGTGATGGATTTCGTGCGCTGGCACCACGACAGCAACGCCAGCGCGGTCAACAAGGAACTCGATATCGACAGCGCGCTGGCGGCCGTGGAACGCGCCTTTGCCATGCGCGCCCCGCGCCTGCTGTGCACCACGCCGGCGCCGCGCACGATCGCGGCGGCGCGACGCCGGCCGCTGGTGCGCTAAGGATGAAGGTCTACGGTTGGTCCTGGCCGATCAGCACCAGCGCGTTGCGGGCGTCGAAGGTGACGCTGCCGGCGCGCACCACGGCCGTTTTGCCCGAGTAGTAGTCGCGCACCTTCTGGCCGTTGGCGAACGCGCCGTGCACATTGATCTTGCTGGCCCTGTCGGTCGGCAGGTCGAGCGCCACCACCACCTTGTCGCTTATGCCGTTCTGGTCGTAGGTGCGCTTGAAGATGTAAGGCCTGGCCTGCAGTTGCTGGTGCATCCCTGCGCCGACGGCCACGTGGGCGCGCCGGAACTGGCCCAACCGGCTCCAGTGTTCGTACACGTCGGCCACCTTGTAGCCGTCGCGCTGGGCGTTCTGCGCCAGCTCGTCCCAGTTCATGAACGAGCGCAGCTTGGCGTCGCCGGTCGCATCGGCGATATCGAGCTTGCGCGCGGTTTCGTCGCCGTAGTAGATCTGCGCGGCGCCGGGCGCCAGCAGCAGCTTGGTGGCGCTTTCGAACGGGCGCTTGCGCGCGGCGTCGAACGGCGGATCGAAGTCGTGCGAGTCCAGGTAGTTCAGGACCGAGTAGCCCTGCAGGCCACCGCCATGGAGCATCTTCGAATAGCTGGCAAACAGCGGCTCGTAGTCCTGGTTGGCGTCGCGCACCAGGCCGAAGTTGATCAGGCTGTCGAAGCCGTTCTGGTAGTAGTTGGCCGTGACGCCGCCGCCAAGGTCGAAGTTCTGGCCGTGGGCGATGTCGTAGTTATAGACTTCGGCCGTCATGTAAAACTTGTCGCTGAATTTCTTGTCCGGATTGGCGCGCTTCCAGTCGTCGTAAGCCGCATCGGCCACGGTGCGCAGCTCTTTCCACACCTTCGCTTCCACGTGCTTGACGGTATCGGCGCGGAAGCCGTCCACGCCGAACTTGCGGATCCAGTCGGCGTGCCACTTCATCAGGTAGTAGCGCGGCGCGCGCGGATAGCCGGTCTTGGCAAAGAACTCGTCGAGCTCCTTGACCTGCTGCGTGTAGCGCCCTTCGCGGCGCCATTTTTCCACCAGCTGCGGCGGCAGTTCCACTTCCGCGTCGCTGTCGGTGCGGATGTCGGGCAGGTTTTTTACCAGCGTGCACGAGATGGTGGACGGCGCGTCCTGGTGCGTGCATTCCGGTTCGGTGCGCACCCATTCCTGCGGCCACACGGTGTCGATATTGGTGACCGGACCCGTATGGTTCATCACCACGTCGAGGATCACGCGAATGCCGTGCGCATGCGCGGCGTCCACCAGGTTGCGGAAGTCGGTTTCGGTGCCCAGGTTGGCGTCCACGGTCGTAAAATCCTTGGCCCAGTAGCCATGGAAACCGTAGGACTTGCCGGTGCCTTCGTCGGTGGGCGCGTGGATCTGCTCCACCGGCGGCGTGAGCCAGATGGCAGTCACGCCCAGCTTGTCAAAATAACCGTCGTTGATCTTGTTGATGATGCCGGCCAGGTCGCCGCCCATGAAGCCGCGCAGCGGCGCCGCGTCCTTCTGGCGGCCGTAGGCCAGGTCGTTGCCCGTAAAGGCGTTGCTGAAGCGGTCGGTCAGCACGAAATACACGGTGGCGTTTTCCCACAAAAAAGGCTGGACTGCCTTCGCCACCTTGATCGGCGGCGGGCCTTTTTTCTTGACGCCGGTGGGCTGCGCTGTGGCGTTGTCTGCTGCGGCTGCGCCTTGGACTGCGCCAAACGCCAGTGCCATCGTCAATGCCAGGGAAGTGCGGGTCCACCGTGTGAATGTCATGCTGTCGTCCTGTTGGTTTTACGTGGTGACGGTCGGACGCGCGCGTCCGGTCCATCCTTCGATGCCCGCCACCTGTTCGGCGATCAGTATCAGCGCGGAGAGCGCCTGCTGGGTGGGCAGGTGATGCAATGCGGGGTCGGCCTCGTAGCGTTCCAGGTACACGCGCAGGGTGGCGCCTTCGGTGCCGGTGCCCGACAGGCGGAACACCACGCGCGAACCGTTGGTCATCACGATGCGGATGCCCTGCTTTTTCGAGACCGAACCGTCGACCGGATCGGTGTACTCGAAATCGTCGGCGAAATCGACGACGTACGCGCCCAGGTCCGCGCCACTCAGGGTGGCAAGCTTGATGCGCAAGGAATCCATGAGCTCATTGGCGCCCTTGGTTTCCACCGCCTCGTAATCGTGACGCGAATAGTAGTTGCGGCCGAAGCGCGCCCAGTGTTCGCTGACCAGTTCTTCCACCGACTTGCCGGTGGCAGCGAGCAGGTTAAGCCAGAACAGCACGGCCCACAGGCCGTCTTTTTCGCGGATGTGATCGGAGCCGGTGCCGTAGCTCTCTTCGCCGCACAGCGTGGCCTGGCCGGCGTCGAGCAGGTTGCCGAAGAACTTCCAGCCGGTAGGCGTTTCGAAACTCGGGATGCCCAGCGCCTCGGCCACGCGGTCGGACGCCTGCGACGTCGGCATCGAGCGGGCGATGCCTTTCAGGCCCGCGCGGTAGCCCGGCGCCACGGTGGCGTTGGCGGCCAGCACGGCCAGGCTGTCCGATGGCGTGACGTCGAACTTGCGGCCCACGATCATGTTGCGGTCGCCGTCGCCGTCAGACGCGGCGCCGAAATCGGGCGCGTCGTCGGCCGCCATGATCTCGATCAGCTGGGCAGCGTTGACGGGGTTCGGGTCCGGGTGCAGGCCGCCGAAATCCTCCAGCGGCTCGCCATTGATCACGGTGCCGGCAGGCGCGCCGAGGATGCCTTCCAGGATGGCCTTCGCGTACGGGCCGGAGACGGCGGACATGCCGTCAAAGCACATGCGGAAGCCGCCGCCGAACAGCGCGCGGATGGCGTCGAAGTCGAACAGTTCCTGCATCAGTTCCGCGTAGTCGGCCACCGAGTCGATGACCACGATCTCGGTCTGTTCGATGCGCGAGGTGCCCAGCTGGTTCAGGTCCACGGCCGGCGCATCGCTGATGCGGTACGCGGTGATCGATTCAGTGCGCGCGAAGATCGCTTCGGTGATCGACTCCGGGGCCGGGCCGCCGTTGGCGATGTTGTACTTGATGCCGAAGTCGCCGTCCGGGCCGCCCGGATTGTGGCTGGCCGACAGCACGATGCCACCCGCCGCGCCATGCTTGCGGATCACGCAGCTCACGGCCGGGGTGGACAGCACGCCGCCCTGCCCCACCAGCACCCTGGCGTAGCCATGGGCGGCCGCCATGCGCAGGATGACCTGGACCGCTTCGCGGTTATGGTAGCGGCCGTCGCCGCCGACGACCAGCGTCTTGCCGGCCACGTCGCCCAGCGTGTCGAACACGCTTTGCACGAAATTCTCGAGGTAGCCGGGCTGCTGGAAGACGGTGACCTTCTTGCGCAAGCCGGACGTGCCGGGCCGCTGGCCGGGAAATACTTGGGTGGTGATCGTTTGAATACTCATGTTCGCTCCGCGTGGATGAATGACAGCTGTAGGCAACGTTTTACCTGTTCCGGCAAATTCCTGTCGCACATATCCTTGTCTCACGAACAATATTACAGTATTAACGTTCGGGGGCCGCTTTATCTTGAACGGCCAGCGTCAGCACCGCCGCCACCAGCATGCACACGCCCCCCAGCATCAGGGTTTTTACGGCCTCGCCCATGAACAGGTGCTTGGTCACAAAGCCGAGCAACAGGCTGCTGATAATTTGCGGAATCACGATAAAGAAATTGAACACGCCCATGTAATAACCCATGCGGTTGGCGGGCAGCGCGCCGGCCAGGATCGCATACGGCATGGTCAGGATGCTGGCCCAGGCGATGCCCACGCCGATCATCGGCACGTACGACATCTGTACATCGTGGACCGCGAACAGGCTGATCAGGCTGACGCCGCCGATGGCCAGGCACAGCGTGTGGGTAAACTTGCGGCTGGTGTGGCGCGCCAGCACCGGCAGCACGAACGCGGCCAGCGCGGCCACGCCGCTGTACACGGCAAACATCACGCCCACGTGGCTGCCCGCCGCCTGGAACGCGGCCGACTGCGCGTCGGTGGTGCCAAAGACATTTTTGCCGATGGCGACGTTGGTATAGATCCACATCGCAAACAGGCCGATCCAGGTGAAGAACTGCACCGCCGCCAGTTGCACCATGGTCTTGGGCATGCCGACAAAGCCGGACAGGATTTCCTTGAGCGCGTGCAGCAGGCCCTGGTTGCGGCGCTGCTCGGCGCGAAACGCCTCCATATCGGCGGGCGGCAATTCCTGGGCGGTCAGCACGGTCCACAGCACGGCGCTCAGGTAGATCGCGCCGCCCGCGTAGAACGAGTAGCGCACGGTATCGGGAATGGCGCCGGCCACCGACTCGTTGGACACGCCCAGGTAGTCGGCAAAAATGGTCGGTAACAGCGAGGCGATCACCGCGCCCCAGCCGATAAAGAAAGTCTGCATGGCGAAGCCGGCCGTCTGCTGCGACGCACCCAGCTTGTCGCCGACAAACGCGCGGAACGGCTCCATCGAGACATTGATCGCGCCATCGAGCATCCACAGCACCGCCACGGCCATCCACAGCGCCGACGAATTGGGCATCAGGAACAAGGCCAGCGACGCGAACACGGCGCCCAGGAAGAAGAACGGCCGGCGGCGGCCCCAGGTGGGGTGCCAGGTGTTATCGCTCAGGTAGCCGATCACCGGTTGCACCAGCAGGCCGGTAACGGGCGCGGCCAGCCAGTACAGCGACAGATTGTCGGGATCGGCGCCCAGGGTGGAGAAAATGCGGCTGGTGTTGGCGTTTTGCAGGGCAAAACCGAACTGGATGCCAAAGAAGCCAAAGCTCATGTTCCACAACTGCCAGAACGACAATATGGGCTTCTTGAGGTGTGAGTGCATGCTGCGCGTCCCGAGGTTTTAAAATTTG
>JBEVMD010000166.1:0-15179 GCA_040508835.1 Duganella sp.
CTTGGCGGCGCTGGCGGCCAGGCTGGCTTCGGCAGCGGCCAGCGTGGCGGCATCGGCCGAGGCGGCATCCTTGCCGCCGGCCAGCACGGTATCCGGTTCCGCTGCCGTAGCGTCGTTGGCGTTGCCGGCAGCCGGCTGGTTGAAAGCGGCGACCAGCGCCAGCATGTCGGCCAGCGGATCGGCGCCTTGCGCGGCCTGGGCGTCGCTGCTGGCGCTATCGGTCTCGTCCTGGCTGTCGCTGCTGGCCGGCGCCGCTGACTGTTCGGCCGGTTTCGGCTGCGCGCTCTGGTCCGCCACGCGCGCATGCTGCGGCTGGGCCGGCTGGGCTTTTTCGGCCGGCTTGGGCGACGACGAACGGGCGGCCGCCTGGCGCTCCTGGGCCCGGGTCTCGGCCATATTCCTGGCGCTCTGGCGCTGGTCGATCTGCTGCGACAGCGCCTGCTTGAACGCATCGTTGGCGCCGTCCGCACCGGGATTGCCGTTGATCCTGGCCGTGTTGGCCGTGTTGGCCGCCTTGGCAGCGTTGAGCGAGGGAAGTTGCAGATTCTGGGTTTGCATGGTGGAACCGTGTTTGATCGTGGCGGTAAAAGCAATCAGCGTTTATAAAACGCCTGGCGTGCTGCGTGTTCGTCCATCTGCTTCTGGTCGCGCTTGTTCTCGAGCTTGAGCGCGGCCGCGTCGGCGCGGTCGTTGAGCGTGGTGTACGACACCCGCTTGCGCTCGGCCGCCTGCCAGGTCAGCTTGTCCTGGGCGTTGCGCGCCTCCGCATTGCGAATGTTGTCGAGCTGGCCGCGCACGGCCACGTCGAGCTTGTCCATGAACGCCTGGAAGTTACGGTAGGCCATCGGCGTGATGCCCGCCGACTGGGCTTCTTCGAATTTTTTGACGTATTCGTCGCGGTAGCCCACCAGCATGTCGTGCTTTTGTTTGGCGTCGTCCACGGCCTTCAGCGAGGCGCCCAGGCGCTTGGCCGCATCGTCGGTTTCCCGGCGGGCAAGATCGATCAGGGTTTCGAGTTGTGCTTTGGAGGCCATAGTGAGCTCGATTATAGGTGGTGGCGGTTCCCGTCAATCAGTTGAACAGCGAGGTAAGTTGCCCCAAGCTCTCTTCCATGGTCACCCGCTCGGTGATCTGTTGCTGCAAGAAATTCTCGATTTTATCGTGCAGGACGATGGCCTGGTCCAGCACCGGGTCGGTGCCCGCGGCGTACGCGCCCACGCTGATCAGGTCGCGACTGCGTTCGTACCGCGAAAACAACTGTTTTAATTGCCGGGCACGCTGCTGGTGGGCGTGCGGCGTGATCGAGTGCATGGCGCGGCTGATCGACTGTTCGATGTCGATGGCCGGATAGTGGCCGGCCTCGGCCAGGCGGCGGTTGAGCACGATGTGGCCGTCCAGGATCGCGCGCGCCGAGTCGGCAATCGGATCCTGCTGGTCGTCGCCCTCGGTCAGCACGGTGTAAAACGCCGTGATCGACCCGCCGCCCACTTCGCCATTGCCGGCGCGTTCCACCAGCACCGGCAGCTTGGCAAACACCGACGGCGGATAGCCCTTGGTGGCGGGCGGCTCGCCGATGGCCAGCGCGATTTCGCGCTGCGCCATGGCGTAGCGGGTGAGCGAATCCATGATCAGCAGCACGTTCATGCCCTTGTCGCGGAAGTGCTCGGCAATCGCGGTGGAATACGCTGCGCCTTGCAGGCGCATCAGCGGCGGCGTATCGGCCGGCGCGGCCACGACCACCGAACGCGCCAGGCCTTCCTCGCCCAGGATCTGCTCGATGAATTCTTTGACTTCCCGGCCCCGTTCGCCGATCAGGCCCACGACAATGATGTCGGCTTCCGTGTAACGCGCCATCATGCCCAGCAGCACCGACTTGCCGACGCCGGAACCGGCGAACAGGCCCATGCGCTGTCCGCGGCCCACGGTCAGCATGGCGTTGATCGAACGCACGCCCACGTCCAGCGTATCGACGATGGGCGCGCGGCCCAGCGGGTTGGCGGGGCGGGTGTTGACGGGGGCGCTGTCGGACGCATTCAGGGGACCGAGGCCGTCGAGCGGGCGGCCGGCCGCGTCCAGCACCCGCCCCAGCAGTTCCGGACCGACGGGCAGGTGGCGCGCGCGGTCGCTGGGACGGCGGCGCGGATGGTTGACGGTGCCGGGACGGGGGATCGCCGGCTCCACCGGAAAGACCCGGGTGCCGGGCACCACGCCCTCGACGTCGCTTTGCGGCATCAAGAACAGCTTGTCGCCTTCGAAGCCCACCACTTCCGCCTCGATACGGCCACCGGCCGGCAGCGGCACGGTGCACGCGGCGCCCACGGCCAGGCGCAAGCCCACCGCTTCCATGACCAGGCCGGCCACGCGCGTGACGCGGCCCGAAATCTGCATCGGCTCCACAAAACCGACCACGGCCGCGCAGTCGCTCAGGTACGCCTGCCAGCGCGCCGCGTGCGGGTTGCTGGCCGGCGCGGGCGACCGGGCCGGCGGGGCATCGTTCTCGTCGTCCGCGTCGCCGTCCAGCAATTGCTCCAGTCCGGCCGGCAGGTGGGTTTGCAGTTCGGGCGGCAGTTCGTCGGGCGGCACGATCAGCCCTTCGGCCGGCTGCTGCGCGGCTGACGTCGAGTCTGGCGTGGGGATGTCGGTGTCGGCGCTCATGTCAGTCGAGCCAGCTGATGTCTTTGCCCAGCGCATGGGTCAGGCGTTCCCAGCGCGCGGCTGCGGTGGCGTCGATCTGGTTGCTGGCCGTATCGACCTTGCAGCCGCCCCGTCCCACGCTGGGGTCGATCACCACGCGCCAGCCGCCCTTGGTCAGCTCGTCGCCGATGCCGGCCTTGACCACGTCGGCGTCGTCCGGGTGCAGCACCAGCAGCGCCGGCTGTTGCAGCACGGGCAGGTATTCTATGGCTTCGCGCACGATCGGAATGATCAGCTCGGGCTTGGCGGGCAGGGCGCTCTTGAGCATGCCGCGGGCCAGGTGCAGCGCCAGTTCCAGCACGTCGTTGGCGATCAACTGGTCCGCCTCGCGCAGCGCGGTCCCGAAACTGTCGGCCAGCGCGCGCACGTGCACCAGCGCTTCGTCGGTGGCCTGCTTGCCGGCGTCGAGCGCCTCTTTCCGGCCATCCGCATGGCCGTCCGCGTGGCCGGCAGCGCGGCCTTCTTCGTAGCCGGACGTGCGGGCTTCCTCGCGGATGCCTTCCAGTTCCTCGACGGTGGGATAGGTGATCGGCGGCGGCACGGGCGGGCCGACGTCGGCCAGCTCCTGCTGCTCTTCGATTTCTTCATACGCGCGCCGTTCGGCGTTGATGCGGGCCTGTTCGGCGTCGTGTGCGCGCTGTTCGGCTTCGCGCTGGGCCACCACGCTCGGGCGTTCATCGCCGAACGAGGTCATTTCCCAGCGCTGGAATGCGGTCTGCTTTTCTCTTGGTATGGTGGACATAAACTAGTTAAACGAACGAATCTTCGCCTTTGCCGCCGAGGACGATCTGGCCCTCGTCGGCCAGGCGGCGCACGATCTGCAGGATCTGCTTCTGCTGGCTTTCCACTTCCGACAGGCGGACCGGGCCTTTCGACTCCAGGTCTTCGCGCATCATTTCGCTGGCGCGCGCCGACATATTGCGGAAGATTTTCTCGCGCAATTCCTGCGACGCGCCTTTCAGGGCGATGATCAGCATCTCGGACTGCACCTCGCGCAGCAGCAGCTGGATGCCGCGGTCGTCGATGTCGATCACGTTGTCGAACACGAACATCTCGTCCATGATCTTTTGCGCCATGTCGTTGTCGTAGTTCTTGATGTTGTCCATCACCGAACTTTCCTGCTCGCCGCTCATAAAGTTGAGAATCTCGGCCGCCGTGCGCACCCCGCCCAGCGACGATTTCTTGATGTTCTCGTTACCCGACAGCAGCTTGGTCAGCACGTCGTTCAGCTCGCGCAGCGCGGCCGGCTGCACGCCGTCCAGGGTGGCGATGCGCAGCACCACGTCGTTGCGCAGGCGGTCGGTGAAGTGGCTCAAAATTTCGCACGCCTGGTCGCGCTCGAGGTGGACCAGGATGGTGGCAATGATCTGCGGGTGTTCGTTGCGGATCAGTTCGGCGACGGATTGCGAATCCATCCACTTCAGCGATTCGATGCCGGACGCGTCCTTGCCGCCCAGGATGCGCGACAGCAGCACCGACGCCTTGTCGTCGCCCAGCGCCTTGGTCAGCACCTGGCGGATGTACTCGTCGGAATCGAGCCCCACGGTCGAAGCAGCCGCCACCATGTCGCGGAAGTTTTCCAGCGTGCCCACCACTTCCTCGTGCGGCACGTTTTTCATGGTGGCCATGGCCGCGCCCAGCTTGAGCACTTCGCGCGGGCCCAGGTATTTCATCACCTCGGCCGCCTCGCTCTCGCCCATGGCCAGCATCAGGATCGCCGCTTTTTGCAGTCCGGTATTCTCAGTCATTTGCGCCTATCCATTCCTTGATGATGTTGGCCACGATGCGCGGATCGTCGACCGCCAGTTTTTTCGCCATGGCGAGGTTTTCGCGGTAGCTGCGCACGGTGGTTTCTTCCATCTTGCGCAATTCTTCCTCGGCGATCAGCGCCTCGTCCGGGCCTTCCTCGATGATCTCTTCCGGCACGTCCGGTTCCGGCTCCGGCGTGTTGATCTCGTCGATCTTCTTGAACACGGGCCGCATCATCGGCCGCACGATGCGCAGCACGATGTACAGCAAGATCAGCGCCGTGATCAGGAACTTGGCCAGATCCTTGGCCATTGGCAAGTTGGCCGGATCGCGCCACCAGTCGAGCGGGGCTTCGAACGGCCGGTCGACGCCATCGAACGGCGAGTTGGCCACGCTGACGGCGTCGCCCCGCTCCTGGTTGTAACCCATGGCCTGTTTCACCAGATCATTGATTTTGGCCATCTCTTCTGGAGTATAGGCCTTAATCGTGACTTTGCCGTCCTTATCGACGATGCGCTTGTAGTTGACCGCCACGGCCACCGTCAGCCGGCGCAGGCCGCCCATGCCGCGCGTTTCGTACCGCACGGTCTTGTCCACTTCGTAATTGGTAGTCGATTCCTTGTGGGTGGGCGACGCGGCGGCAGAGGCCGCTGCCGTGCCCGGCGGCGTGCCGGGGGCGGGCGGGGTGCCGACGGCGCCGCCTGCCACCTGGTCCAGCGGCGCGGTGGCCGTGCCCGGCGGCTGGTTCGACAGCGCGCCGGGAATGCCGCCCGGGTTGGCGGGCGCGCCGCCATTGGTTTCCGTGCTTTGCTGGCTGCGGATGGCCGAGGCGGCCGGCGGCGAATTCGGTTTGTAGGTCTCGGCCGCCTGCTCGATCTGCGAAAAGTCGACGTCGGCGGTCGCTTCCGCGCGCACATTGTTTTCGCCCACGATGGGGATGATGATCGATTCGACCTGCTTGATGATCTGCGTCTGCATGTCCTTGACATACTTGAGCTGCGTCTCATCCATGTTCTTGGCGTTCATCCCCGCTTTTTTGTTCTGGTCCGAGATCAGGTTGCCGGCCTGGTCCACCACGGTCACGTTGGCCGGCATCAGTTCCGGCACGCTGGAGGCCACCAGGTGGACGATGGCGGCCGTTTGCAGCGGATCGAGCATGCGGTTCGGATGCAGCGTGAGCAGCACCGACGCGGTCGGCTTTTGCTGGTCGCGCACGAACACGGACGGTTTCGGCAGCGCCAGGTGAACGCGGGCGTTTTCCACGGCCGCCAGCGACTGGATCGAGCGCGCCAGCTCGCCTTCGAGCGCGCGCTGGTAATTGACCTGTTCGAGGAATTGCGACACGCCCAGCTTCTGGTTTTCCATCAGCTCGAAGCCGACATTGCCACCCTTGGGCAAGCCCTGCGCCGCCAGTTTCAGGCGCACGTCGTGGACCTGGTCGGCCGGCACCAGGATGGCCGTGCCGTTGTCGGAAAACTTGTGCTTGACGGCCAGCTTGTCGAGCTCGGCGGTGATGGCGCCGCCGTCGCGGTCGGTGAAGTTGGAGAACAGCACCGCGTAGTCGGGCGCCTTGTTCCACAGGTACAGGCCCACCAGTACCGCGATGATGGCGGCAACGGCGCCGCCACGCAGCACATTGCGTCCCATCGGCGTTTTCAGGAACGGCAAGCGCTCCGCGCCGTCGTCGGCGGGCGCCCCTGCGGGCGCTGTTGTCGGGTCGAGTTGTTCGGCTACGGCCATGATGGTTGAGTTCCGGGTACGTGGGGGGAGGATCGTGACGCCTATTATTGCTTGACCCCCGGCAATTCAATTGCGTGAACAGAGCGCTCTTTCCGGTCCTGCTCGGTCGAGAGTGCTTGCCTTGTCCTTGGTACTCTGTCAGCTCTGGTAAGTGCCGTATTGTAACGCCGTCGCCCGGAGCCAGGATTAATTTGTTTCGGTGCAGCAACAAAGAACAAGGGAGCAAAGATGAGAACAGGTGGAATCGACAGCAGCCAGATCCAGTCCATGATCGCCCAGCTGAAGGCGCACGCCACGCGCCCGCAGCTGACGCCGCCGGTCGTGCAGACCGAAACCACGGCCGCGCCCAAGGCCGAGTTCAGCGACGCGCTGAAAACTGCCCTCGACGCCGTCAACGATTCTCAGATGAAATCGAGCGAGATGGGCAAGAAGTTCGCCATGGGCGACGACAGCGTGAGTTTGTCGGATTTGATGATCACGATGCAGAAGTCGAGCATCAACTTCCAGGCGGCGATCCAGGTCCGCAACAAGCTGGTGACCGCTTATCACGACATCATGAACATGCAAGTGTAGCCGCCGCATCACAGCGGCCAGGGCTTCGTTGCAGCGCCTTGCCGTGCCAGCGCACTGTCTGCGGCGCTGCGCCTCGCCCTGACCACAAAAGCAGCCATGACGTCGTTGCAGTGCCTTGCCGTGCTGGCGCACTGTCTGCGGCACTGCGCCTCGCCCTGGCTGCTTTTGAGCAGCTGCTCCTCGCGTCGTTGCAGTGCCTTGCCGTGCTGGCGCACTGTCTGCGGCGCTGCGCCTCGCCCTGACCACAAAAGCAGCCATGGCGTCGTTGCAGTGCCTTTGCCGTGCTGGCGCACTGTCTGCGACGCTGCGCCTCGCCCTGGCTGCTTTGATGCGACCGCAGTTTGGTGTTAGTGAGTATTCCTGGCGCGCTGATTGGAGGCGACGATGTTGTCGCGTTCGATGGCCGTGCCGTCGTTCACGGCGGCCAGCCATTGCGCCGTGCTGATCGCGGCGCCAAAGCTGGAGTGGAACACCGTGCTGTAGACGCGGTGGATTTCCTCCGCGCTGGCCTTGCCGGCCGCGTTTTCATACGGCAGCGACCCGGTCGCATCCGTCAAAAATTCCACCTTCAAACCATGGTGCGCCGCGTGATAGATCGTGGCCGCGTCGCAGTTGTGCGTCATATAGCCTGCGATGGACAACGTATCGATGGCGTGCGCGGCCAGCCATGCGGCCAGGTCGGTCTCGGCAAAGGCGCTGGCCTGCTGCTTGTGGATGTGGTGGTCGAACGGGCGCGCGGCAATCTCGGCATGCAGTTGCCAGCCCGGCGAGCCCAGCGCAAATACGGGGGCCTGCGCTGGCATGTCGTGCTGCACCACGATCACCGGCACGCCGTGCGCGGTGGCCGTCGCCATTGCCAGCACGATGTTGGGCAGCGAGACGGCCACCGGCGGGTAGTCGATCGGCAGCTTGCCGGTGAAATATTCATTTTGCACGTCGATCACGAGCAGGGCGCGGCGCGGGGCGGTGGACATGATGTGGCTCCTTCAATGTGGTGGAAACGAGTCCCATTGTCGGCCAGTGCTGCGCAGCGGGCCAGTGGCCCGCAGGCATCGCTACGCTATAATCGGGCCATGTCCGCCTCGCCCACCATCATTGCCGTGATTGCTTTTAACGGCATCACGCCGTTCCACCTGTCCGTGCCGTGCCTGGTGTTCGACGCCCGGCGCGACACCGGCGCCGCGCGCTTCGTGGTGCGCGTGTGCGCGGCCGATGGCGCGCCGCTGGCCACGTCCGCCGGTTTTACCATCGGCACCGATCACGGACTGGCAGCGCTGCTGGACGCGGACCTGGTGATCATGCCGTCATGGCACGACGACTGCCGTCCTGCGCCGCCGGCATTGCTCGATGCATTGCGGGCCGCCCACGGGCGCGGCGCGCGCGTGGTGGGGCTGTGCCTGGGCGCGTTTCCGCTCGCTGAGGCCGGCCTGCTCGACGGGCTGGACGCCACTACCCACTGGGCCTATGCCGCGCAGCTGGCCCAGCGTTTTCCCCGGGTGCGGGTGAACAGCGACGTGCTGTACGTGGATGCAGGCGCGGTGCTCACCTCGGCTGGCGTGGCGGCCGGCCTCGACTGTTGCCTGCATCTGCTGCGCCAGCTGTGCGGCGCCGAACTGGCCAATGCGGTGGCGCGCCAGCTGGTGATCGCACCGCACCGGCAGGGCGGGCAGGCGCAGTTCATCGAGCGGCCGCTGCCCGTGTCGCGCAGCGACGGCCGTTTTGCCGACGTGCTGGCCTGGGTGGGCGCACGGCTGGAGCAGCCACACACGATCGATGCGCTGGCGGCGCGCGCGGCCATGAGCCGTCGCCATTTCACGCGCCATTTCCGGCAGGCGACCGGCACGTCTTTGACACAATGGTTGTTGCAGCAGAGGCTGGCGCACGCGCGCCGTTTGCTGGAGCAGAGCGACGCCACGATCGAGGTGGTGGCGCAGCAGGCGGGATTCGGTTCGGCGCTGTCGTTGCGCCAGCATTTCAAGGCTGTGTTGCAGATGTCGCCGTCGGCGTACCGCAAGTCGTACCGGCCGGCGGCGCCTTGAACCGGCTCAGGCCATGCCGGCGATGCGGGCGTTGCGTTCGCGTTCGAGCTTGGTGATGTAGCGCTGCACGTAGGCCAGCATGCTGCGCTGGATCTCGGTGAATTCGCAGCCCAAGCGGCGGTTGGTCTTGTTGTTGAGCAGGGTCAGGTCCAGCGAGTTGCGCACCTGCAGCGACGTGGTGACGGCGCCGATCTCGGGCAGGTCGATGCGGCAGCCGGGAAACACCTTGCCGATGGCGTCGCCCAGCAGCATTTTATTGTCGAGGATAGCGATGCCGCCGCAGCTGATGTCGGCCAGCGGGAAGCTGGTGTCGCCGCCCAGCTCCTCGGGCAGCGGGATGACGACCCGCACCGGATTGGTCACTGGCGTATTCATGCGGTAAAACTCGCGCCGCTGCAGGCGGATCAGCGTGGGCGGCACGCTGATGCGGAACGCCGCATTGCCTTCAAACGTGACGGGCGCGATGCGCTCGGCGGCAAACAGGATGCGCACCTTGTCGAGCGTGGTCTCGAACGACAGCCGCTCGGCGTTGCCGATGCGTTTGTTCTGCTCTTCGTCGATGGAACTGTCGAGGATGACCGTGTCGGCCTGGTCGTCCACTTCGAGGATGGAGGTGACGCACACGTCCGACTCGCCCTGGATCAGCATGCGGATCAGCTGGTTTTTCTGGCCGATGCTGCGCAACAGGGCGAGGATCTCCTTGCGGGATTCGATCTCGAAATCGTGCCAGTTTTCCAATTCCGCGTCCTGAAAGTGTGGATACATCGAAGGCCAGTCGGGGTCATGTGTCGGTGAGGGGGACGCTGGTATCCGGTGCCGGCGGCAGTGGCTGGCCGGACTTTTGCGCAGTTTCAATATAATAAAGCCATGCCAATAGTTCCGCAATCGTGCGGTAGAGCATCGGTGGAATTTGTTGATCCAGGTCCACGTCCATGAGCAAAGAGACAAGCTCCTTCGATTCGTGGATGTGCACGCCAGCTTCCAGCGCCACGCCGATGATCTGTTCAGCCACCAGGCCGCGTCCCTTGGCCACCACCTTGGGCGCCGGCGCGCCGTCCTGGTAGGCCAGGGCTACCGCCTGCTGCAGCGGCTTGCGCGCTTCACCGGACATGCTGAACGCCTTCGCCGGCGTCGCTACTGTCGGCCTGCTGCGCAATGCCCAGCGACGCCAGTTGCGCGCCGGCCGCCGCCATTGCCGATTCGAACCGGCCCGCATACGCGCGCAGCGCATCGACAGCTTCACCGTTGTCGGTATGCAGCTGCACGTGCACCTGTTCGCCGATCATGGTCACCGTGGCGGCGACCTTGCCCAGCATGGGCAGGCGGAAGCGCACGCCGCTGCGCCACATCGGTTCCTGCTCTTCCTGGCTGCCCGGCTGGCGGCCGCTTTCCCGCTCGTCGCGCTTGATCTCCCACTGCATGGCCTGGCCCGGCCACGCTTCGCCATGCCACTGCACCCGGCCCTGTTCCTGCGTGTGCAGCTGCTGGTTGACCATCTGCGCCGGGGTGAGGTCGGGGCCGCCGGGGCCCAGCCGCGCCAGCGCTTCGCCCGACTGCTGCGCCAGCCGTTGCATCTGCTGCGCATGCTGCATCTGCGGTTCGCGCATCAGGTCGGACAAGGGGCGTTCGCCCTTGGCCCACTCGGTCACATGCGATTCGTAGAACAGGCCGCTTTTCGAGATGGTGTCGTGCAGCTTTTCCGTCAGCGCGTCGGTATCGGGCAGCGAGTTGCCGAACAAGGCGGTCTTGCCCACCAGCGCCAGTTGCGCCATCTGGCCGCCGGCGGGCAGCACCGTGGCCAGCGCGCGCGCGGTGGCGCTCAGCGTCGATTGCGGCGTGGTGTGGTCGAGCGCGGGCAGGTCGGCGCTGGCCGCGAGCGCCGCCTTGCCCAGCAGCGTGGCGGCCAGGCTTTGCGGCCGCACGCCCTCGGCCTGGGCGCCGGCGGCGCGGCCGTTCTGGACGTTGGCGGGGTTGGCGTCGGCAATCTCGGCATTGTCGGCGCCGGTTGGCAGGTTGCCGCGCAAGGCAGGATCGGCAGCTTGGCCGGGTTGCCCGGGTTTGCCATTTCCCGGCAACGTGGCCGGGGCGTTTTGCGAGGGGAGCGTGGTGGGTAATTCGCCGCCGTCGGGATAGACGACCGTGGCGCCCGGGGTGCCGGTGCCGAGCTGGAAAGTAGGGCGGGGATTGGCGCTGAGCACGGTCAGCGAGACTTCGGCGCCGACCTTGACGTCGGCCGGCAACATCATGCGCACGTTCTGGTCGGCGACCTTGACCAGCGAGCTGCCGTCGCTGAACCGCGATTGCACCTGGGCGGGCACGTTCTGGCCCACCAGGTTTTGCAGGGCACGCTGCAGGGCCCCCTGGCGGCCGTCGCCGGCAACGGCGCCGGCGCCCGGGCCGTTGGACGTGCCGACCGGCCGGACATTGGCGTCGATGCGCGGCAGCATGGCGCGCGCCTGCTTTAGACGTTGCCGTAGGCGTTAACCACGCGCCGTTCGGTACCGGTGGAGCTGATCAGCTTGGACAGTTGCGCCATCCACGGCATGGTGAGGTCGCGGATCTGGCGGTCGGCGCTCAGCATCTGGCGGATCAGTTCGATCTTGCGTTCGCGGTCGGCGCCCTGCATGGCCTGCTGCGGCTGCTCGCGCAGCGCCTGCACGTACCCGGCCACGCGCTGTTCCAGGATGGCCAGCGTGTCCCAGTCGCTGGCGCTGGCGGCCTGCACCATCTGCTCGGTGAGGGCGGTCATGGCAGCGTACGCGGATAAAACTTCTTGATTCGTCATCATCGGTCAAACGCTCGCAAAATTGGATGGTTGTGGAATGCCGGTCACGGCAGGATTGTCGGCGATCGCATTCCAGGCGTCGCGCAACTCGATCAGCAAGCGCTGCACTTCTTCCACGATGCCGGCATCGCTCTGGATATTGGCCGTCAGCAGGCGGCCGCTCATGTATTCGTACAGGGAATCGAGCCCCTCGGCAATCTCGCCGCCGGCCTTTTTGTCGAGCGACGAGCGCAGGCCGCTGTCGATGATCAAGATGGCCTTGGACAGCGATTTGCCCTTCTCGGCGATGTTGCCACTGCGGATGGCGCCCAAAGCGCTGTTGAGGGCGACCAGCGCGCCGTCGAACAGCATGACGATCAGCTTGTGGGGACTGGCGGCGACGACGCCGGTTTCCATGCCAACCTTGGCATAGGCATGCACGCCAGTTTGTCGAGATCCAAACATACTCTGTCTCCTGTGAATGGGGCGTTACGATGACGACGACAACGCCGCCAGCTGTTGTGTCAGGAACGATTGGGTGGTGTTCATGCTGGCGATCAGCGTATCGAGCGCCGAGTACTGCTTGCGGTAGCGCGCTTCCACGTCCACCAGGCGCGTGGCAAACGCTTCGCGCTGTTCGGTAATGTCCTTGACGGTGTCGTTCAGCCCCTTGGTGCGGCTGGTGATGGCGCCGCCGGCGCCCAGGTAGCTCGACGCCAGGGTGTTGAGCTGGTACGCATACCCCTGGGAAAAGCCGAAGGTGCCGCGCGAACCCGTGGTATCGCCCGCCACGGTCAGCTTCAGTCCCTCGACCGGACCGCCCGGCATGCCGGTCAGCGTCTGGCCGTCGCCGGTGGCGGCGTAGCTGCCGATGGTGCCTGCCACGTCCTTGCCCTTGACCGCCGTTGCGGTGCCGAACATGGCGGTGGTATCGGTGCCGGTCGCCATGGTCACCTTGATGTTGGACTTGGAGCCGTAGTTGGTGGACTCCAGTTTCAATTTGCCGTCGTCGCCCACAGTGGCCGCCACGGTCGAGCCCTTGGACGAGAACGCAGCCACGCCATTGATCGACGATTGCAGCACGGTGGCCAGCTGCGACGGGTTGTAGGTGCCCGCCGGAATCGTCACCGTGGCCGTATTGGCGGCCGACGTAGGCTCGGTATCGTTCAGCGTCACGGTCCAGGTGGTGTTGGGCGCGATGACGGTCTCCGCCGGCAACGCGTTGGTTCCCTGCAAGACGCCCTTGGTGGCCAGTTGCGTGATGTTGATTGCATAATCGCCGGCGCCGGTCTTGGCGCCGGAGCTGACGAACTTGATATCGGGGTCGCTGCTGCGGCCCACGGCGGCAAACAGGCCGGCGATATCGTTGTAGTTATTCTCGATAGCTTTGCTCAGCTTGCTACTGTCGAGCGCCACGCTGCCGTCTTTCTGGAATGCGATGCCAATTTGCGACAGATTGGTGAGCGTGGTTTCCTGCAAACCGGTCAGGCTGCTGGTCATCTGGCGCCGGATGGTGGCCTGCAGGTTGCGCAGGGTCGAGTCGCCCAGCAGCGGGCCGCCGGTCTTGGTGGTGGCGTCGTAGCCGCCCAGCGACGTGAACTGGCTGTTGAGGTCGTTGAATGCCTTGACGAAGCCATTGACCGAGGCGGTCAGCGCGGCGGTATCCTTGGTGACGGCCAGGGTCGACGTGCCGACCTTGATCGCGGTAAGGTTCACACCGGTAATCGCCCCCGAAATGCTGGTGCTCGAACTGGTGACGTCGATGCCGTTGACGGTGGCCTTGGTATCGGCGGCGGCCGCCTTCTGGCTCAGGTTCTGCACGCCGGACGGATCGTAGCCCAGCAGCGATACCAGCGCCGGGTCGGCCGGTTCGCCGCCGGTGCCCGACAGCGTGATCTTCATGGTGGAGCTCTGGCCGGTGGCGGTCGAGGTCAGGATCAGGCGGTTGGGCGTGGCATTGGTGCCGGTGGAGCCGTCGGACACGATGCTGGCGGTCACGCCAAAGCTGCCCTTGTTAATCGCGTTCATGATCCCCTGCAGCGTGTTGTTGCTGCTGTCGATCACGACGTTGCCGCTGGTGCGGTCGCCGTCGGGCGTGAAGCCGGCGCCCAGGTAGGCGCCGCCCACGCCAGCGGTCAGGCCGGCGCCGGCCGGGTCGCTGCCGCCTACGCTGATGGGGCTGCCATCGGACGAGATCAGCGAGATCGAGCCGACCGCCGTGGTGCTCGAGCCGATATTGGCCTGGCCGCTGTTGCCGATACCGCCGCTGACGGTGCCCGATACGGCTTCCGCAATGGCGATATTGCTGCCGTCGGCATTGGTAAATTTCAAGGTGCCGTCGGCAGCCGTGCCGCTGACGGTGATGTTGGCGTCCGCCAGCGCGCGCGCCACCGAGGTGTTGCCGCTGATGGCCGCATCGATCGACGCGGCGCTGATCGCTTCGGCCGCACCGCCGGCCACGCCGTCGGCCTGGACGGCGATCTCCACGCCGCCGACCGACAGCGAATAGGTGCCGCCGCCGCTGGTATCGACATTGCCGAACGTGGACACGCCGCCGCTGCCGAACAGCGTGGCGCTGGTGACGGTGGGGGCCGCCTTGGCCGAAACGCCGGTGGTGGTGCTCTTGGCGTTGATGGCGTCGGCCAGCAGGCGCGCGCTGCGCGTGGTGCCGTCGGTGGCAATCGCGGTGCCGTTGATCGAGAGCGCACCGGGCGTGAGACCGCCCGTGTGCAAGCTGGCGCCCAGCGCAGTGCCGGCGATGCCGAACGTGCCGCCGCCCACGGTGCCGAGCGAGAAATTGATGGTGGTGCGGGCGCCCAGGCCGATGGCGGCCGTGGTCGACTTGAAGCCGGTCGACGCCAGCGTCTGGGCCTGCGCAACCTGGGTCACGTTGACCTTGTAAGAACCGGGCTTGGCCGTACCATTGGCGGTGGCGCTGAACACCGTGGCGTCGCCGGGCAGGGCCGACATGGTCTGGAAGCTGCTGAGCGATGTCAGGCCGGACAGGGCGGACTGGAACGTGCCCAGCGCGCCCGACAGGTTGCCGAACGCAGAGACCTGGCCCAGATAACTGGCCGATTTCTTGTCGAACTGGGCCAGCGGCGCGGACTCCGCCACCATCAGCTTGCTGATGATGTCGTTGACCTGAATGCCAGACCCAATGCCGGGAGATGAGATAGCCACGTTGCGCTCCTGTTGAAAGCAATAATATAAGGCAATAACGGCAGAATCAAACCGGACTTGAGAGGGAAGAATACCAGTCAGTTCCAACTTAGCGAAAGAAAGTCGGATGAGACTGTGATGCCGGGGTGGCACGCAGGGGTGGCGCGCCGTAGAAAGCTTGCCATGGCGGGAAAAAAAACGGCGCGCACGAGGCGCGCCGCACTGCTGCGACTCAGGCGGTTTGCTGTATCAACACGCCTTTGGTGGATTTCGCTTCCAGCGCCTTGGCGATTTCCAGCGCCTCGGGCGTGGGAATCTGGCGCAGGACTTCCTTGGTGCTCTGGTCGATGACCTTGACCACGGTGCGTTTGCTGTCGGTATCGATGGAAAACTCGAGACCCTGCGACTTGGCCTGCGGCGACTCGTTCAACTCCGATACGGCCCGGTTGACCTGGTCC
>JBEVMD010000194.1:0-12214 GCA_040508835.1 Duganella sp.
CTTGGCGGCAGGCGGCTCTTTGGCGGCGCCGATTTTTTTCGGTGCTGCGGGTTTGACGGCGGCCACCTTGATGGCAGCGGTCGTGGCCACGGCTTTTTTCGGCGCGGCCTTGTTTGCTGCGTTATTTGCTGCGTGATTTGCTGCGTTATTTGCTGGCTTGTTTGCGGCCTTGGCGGATTTTCTCGGCACCGGCTTTTTCTTTTCCGGCGGCGGCGACGCCAGCGCCAATAAGCGCTCGTCGATGATGGCGCAGTAGTCGGGATTGAGCTCAAAACCCACGAAGCTGCGGCCGCACCGGCGCGCGGCAATTGCCGTGGTGCCGCTGCCCATGAACAGATCCAGCACCACGCCGTCCGGCGGGCACGACGCCTTGACCATGCGCTCGATGATTTCCAGCGGCTTTTGCGTGGGATGCTCGGCGCGCTCGGGATGCTCGCGGTGCAACCGCGATACGCTCCACAGATCCTTGGGGTTGTAGCCCACTTCGAGCCACTTGGCGCCGATGAAGATCGAGCGCGAACGCGCTTTTTTGGTCTCGGCGTCGTACGGAATGCGCACGGCGTCCAGGTCGAAATAATAATCCTTGCGGCGGACAAAAAAACCGATGGTGTCGTGCACCGACGAGTAGCTGCGCACGCTGCCGCCCATCGACGGCACGCGGCGGTCCCAGATAATCTCGTTCATCATCGTCATGCGCTGTTTCAGCAGCACGAAGATCTCGGGCGAAAAGCGCCACGTCAAGAAGATGTACAGGCTGCCGTTCGGCTTGAGCTTGGGCAGCGCGGCGTCGATCCACTGCTCGGTCCAGCGCAGGTAGTCGTCGACCGTCTGCTGGTCGGATGCATTGCCGTAGTCCTTGCCCAGGTTGTACGGCGGATCGGTCAGTATCAGGTCGATGGCGCCGTCCGGGATGCGCGCCAGGCCGGCCAGCGCATCCTCGCAGAAGACCTGATCGATCCACTGGTCGGTCATTGCGGTTCAGCCGACGTCTTTAACCGCAGTTCGGCGCTGCGCGCGTGCGCCTGCAGGCCTTCGCCGTACGCCAGTTCGGCCGCGATCTTGCCCAGGGTCTGGGCGCCCGCTTCGCTCACGTGAATGATCGACGAGCGTTTCTGGAAGTCGTACACGCCGAGCGGCGACGAGAAGCGCGCCGTGCGCGACGTGGGCAGCACGTGATTCGGACCGCAGCAATAGTCGCCCAGCGATTCGGACGAAAAGCGCCCGAGGAACATGGCGCCCGCGTGGCGGATTTTATCGGCCCACTGCTGCGGATTGTCGGCCGAGATTTCCAAGTGTTCGGCAGCGATGCTGTTGGCGATCGCGCACGCTTCATCCATGTCGCGCACTTTTACCAGCGCGCCGCGGTCGGCAAGCGACGTGCGGATCACGTCCTGGCGCGGCATGGTCGGCAGCAGCTTGGCGATGCTGGCCTCTACCTGCGCGATGTAGTCCGCGTCGGGGCACAGCATGATGGCCTGTGCCAGTTCGTCGTGCTCGGCCTGCGAGAACAGGTCCATCGCCACCCAGTCCGGGTCCGTGGTGCCGTCGCACACGACCAGGATTTCCGACGGGCCGGCAATCATGTCGATGCCCACGATGCCGAACACGCGGCGCTTGGCGGCAGCCACGTACGCGTTGCCGGGACCGACGATTTTATCCACTGGGTCGATGGTTTCGGTGCCGTGCGCCAGCGCAGCCACGGCCTGCGCGCCGCCAATGGTGATCACGCGCGTGACCCCGGCAATGGCGGCGGCAGCCAGCACCATCTGGTTTTTCACGCCGTCCGGCGTGGGCACCACCATGATGATTTCCTGCACGCCCGCCACGTGGGCAGGGATAGCATTCATCAGCACCGACGACGGGTACGCCGCCTTGCCGCCGGGGACGTAGATGCCCACGCGGTCGAGCGGCGTGACCTTCTGGCCCAGGATGGTGCCGTCCGGCTCCGTGTACGTAAAGCCGTTCAGTTCCTGCTTCTGCCGTTCGTGAAACGCGCGGATGCGCTGCGCCGCGACGTGCAATGCGTCGCGCTGGGCGGCGGGTATGGCCTCCAGCGCGGCCTGCAATTCGGCCTGGCCGATATCGAAGGCGGCCATGCTGGCGGCGCCGCCGTCCGGAATGCGGTCGAAGCGGTTCGTGTATTCGAGGACGGCAGCGTCGCCGCGCGCCTTGACGTCGGCCAGGATGCCGGCCACGGCGCGCTCGATCGCTTCATCGGTGCTCGCTTCAAACGCCAGCAGCGTGTCCAGTGACTTCTTGAAATCGGCTTGGGTGGAATCGAGCTTGGTGATTTGAATCGACATGATGTGTTCCGGTTTACTTTTTGGAAGCGCGTTCGAACGCTTCGAGGATCGGTTGCAAACGCTGGCGCTTGAGCTTTAATGCGGCCTGGTTCACGATCAGGCGCGACGAGATGTCCATGATCGCTTCCACTTCCACCAGGTCGTTGGCGCGCAGCGTGTTGCCGGTGCTGACCACGTCGACGATGGCGTCGGACAGGCCGACCAGCGGCGCCAGTTCCATCGAGCCATACAGCTTGATCAGGTCGACGTGCACGCCCTTCTTGGCAAAGTGCTCGCGCGCGGTCTGCACGAACTTGGTGGCCACGCGCAGGCGCGCGCCCTGGCGCACGGCCGTCTCGTAATCGAAACCGTTTTTGACGGCCACCGACATGCGGCACGCCGCGATATTGAGGTCGATGGGCTGATACAGGCCTTCGCCGCCGTGTTCGAGCAGCACGTCCTTGCCGGCCACGCCGAAGTCCGCCGCGCCGTGCTGCACATAGGTCGGCACGTCGGTGGCGCGCACGATCAGCACGCGCACGCCGGGGTCGTTGGTGGCCAAAATCAGCTTGCGCGAGGTTTCCGGATTTTCGGTCACGACTATGCCGGCCGCTTCCAGCAGCGGCAGGGTGTCGTCGAAAATGCGGCCTTTCGACAGGGCGAGGATCAGCTGCTGGTTGTCTTGCAATGCACTCATGGTACGGTCCGATATTCTTTGGTTACTGCCCGCTCCGTCGTCCCCGCGCAGGCGGGGCCCCAATTTTCGCAGCGTGCAAAATTGGATTCCCGCCTGCGCGGGAATGACGTGCTGGCGTCTGCGCTTGCTTCCCGCCTTACTTGATACGCTTGATGTTCGCGCCTACCGCCGACAGCTTCACTTCCATCTGGTCGTAACCGCGATCGAGGTGGTAGATGCGGTCGATCAGCGTTTCGCCGCGCGCGGCCATGGCGGCAATCACCAGCGACGCCGACGCCCGCAGGTCGGTCGCCATCACGGGCGCGCCCACCAGCTGTTCCACGCCCTTGATGAAGGCCGTATTGCCGTCGGTCTCGATGGCCGCGCCCAGGCGGTTCATCTCCTGCACGTGCATGAAGCGGTTTTCGAAAATGGTTTCGGTCACGCGGCTGGCGCCATCGGCAATGGTGTTGACGGCCATGAACTGCGCCTGCATGTCGGTGGGGAAGCCCGGGTATTCGGTGGTGCGGAACGTCACCGGCGTGGGACGCTGGTTCATCCGCGCGCGGATCCAGGTGTCGCCCACGGTCAGTTGCAGGCCCATTTCACGCAGCTTGTCGAGCGCCGCGTCCATGATGTCCACGCGCGTGTTGCGGATCGAGATATCGCCGCCGGTGGCCGCCACCGCGCACAGGAACGTGGCCGCCTCGATGCGGTCGGAAATCACCGCGTGTTTGGCTCCATGCAGCGCTGCGACGCCCTGGATCGTCAGGCGGTTGGTGCCGATGCCGTCGATCTTCGCGCCCATGGCCACCAGCAGGTTGGCCAGGTCCGTCACTTCCGGTTCGCACGCGGCGTTTTCCAGCACGGTCTCGCCTTCGGCCAGCGTGGCGGCCATCAAGAGGTTCTCGGTGCCGGTCACGGTGATCATGTCGGTGACGATGCGCGCGCCTTTCAGTTTGGCGCACTTGGCGTAGATGTAGCCCGCCTCGATGGTGATCTCGGCGCCCATCGCCTGCAGGCCCTTGATGTGCTGATCGACCGGACGCGAACCGATGGCGCAGCCGCCCGGCAACGACACCTTGGCCTGGCCGAAGCGCGCCAGCAGGGGGCCCAGCACCAGGATCGACGCGCGCATGGTTTTTACCAGTTCGTACGGTGCTTCCAGCTTGTCGATGGCGGAACCGTTGAGCGTGACCTTGTCGTTGTCCTGCATGACCTTGAGGCCCGTCTGGCCCAGCAATTTCAGGATCGTGGCCACGTCGTGCAGGTGCGGTACATTGGACAGCTCGACGTCGCCGGACGTCAGCAGGCCGGCGCACAAAATCGGCAGCGCGGCGTTTTTCGCGCCCGAAATCGTGATGTCGCCGTGCAGGCGATTGCCGCCTTGAATGAGGAGCTTGTCCATGCTTAGCCTTGGTATTCTTCTGGGGTGAGGGTTTTCATCGAGAGCGCGTGGATTTCTTCGCGCATGCGGTCACCCAGCGCGGCGTACACCAGCTGGTGGCGCTGGATCGGGCGCTTGCCGGCAAACGCGGGCGAGACGATGATGGCCTGGAAGTGCTGGCCGTCGCCGTCCACTTCGAGATGGGTGCATTCGAGCCCGGCGGCGATGTAGCCGTGGATCAGTTCTGGAGTGGTAGCCATGATGGGGTCCTGTGTTAAATCTGTTATCTGTATTTGACGCATGTTTGTGCTCTCAGTGCCGTCGTCAGTGGCGTAATCAGTGGCGTAAACGATAGCCGCTGCGCAGCAGCCGGATCGCCGCCAGCGAGAGCACCACGAGGAAGGCCGAGACGATGCCCAGGCTGATCCAGGGGCTGGTGTCGGACTGGCCGAAGAAGCCGTAGCGGAAGCCGTCGATCATGTAGAAGAACGGGTTCAGGTGCGACACCGTGAGCCAGAACGACGGCAGCGAGTGGATCGAGTAGAACACGCCGGACAAAAAGGTCAGCGGCATGATCAAAAAGTTCTGGAACGCAGCCAGCTGGTCGAACTTCTCGGCCCAGATGCCGGCGATCAGGCCCATGGTGCCCAGGATGGCGGCGCCCAGCAGCGCAAACGCGATGATCCACAGCGGCGCGGCAAACGTCATGTGGGCAAACCACGCGGTGACGGCAAACACGCCGAGGCCCACGGCCAGGCCGCGCACCATGGCCGCAATCACGTACGCCGAAAAGATCTCCCAGTGCGACAGGGGCGTGAGCAGCACGAACACCAGGTTGCCGGTGATTTTCGATTGAATCAGCGACGACGACGAATTGGCAAACGCGTTTTGCAGCACGCTCATCATCACCAGGCCCGGAATCAGGAACGACGTGTAGCTCACGCCCTCATACACTTGCACCCGGCCCTCGAGCACATGGCCGAAGATCAGTAGGTACAGCATGGCGGTGAGGATCGGCGCGGCCACGGTTTGCGTGGCCACCTTCCAGAAGCGCAGCGTCTCTTTGTAGACCAGGGTGCGGAAACCGCTCGAGATAAAGTTCATACGGAGCCCTTGTCCATGATTTGCAGGAAGATGTCTTCGAGGTCGGCCTGCTGCAGCTGCATCTCGTCGATCACGGCGCCCGATTCGCGCAGGCGCGCCAGGATGCCTTCCACTTCCGCGTACTCGTTGATGCGCAGGCTGTACTTGCGGCCATGGTCGGACACTTCCGGATGCGTGACCAGGTGGCGCAGGTCGTCGGGCAGGTCGCCGGCCGTCATGTTGACGATCAGCTGCGAGCCCGAGATGCGGCGGATCAGCGCCGCCATCGAATCGAGCGCCACCACCTTGCCGCTTTTGAGCATGGCCACGCGCTTGCACATGGCCTGCGCTTCTTCCAGGTAGTGGGTGGTCAGCACCACGGTGTGGCCTTCGCGGTTCAGGCGCGAGATGAACTTCCACAGCGTCTGGCGCAGTTCCACATCGACGCCGGCCGTGGGCTCATCGAGCACGATCACGGGCGGCTTGTGCACCAGCGCCTGCGCCACCAGCACGCGGCGCTTCATGCCGCCGGACAGCGCGCGCATGTTGACGTCAGCCTTGTTGGTCAGATCGAGGTTGTGCATCACTTCGTCGATCCAGGCATCGTTATTGGCCAGGCCGAAATAGCCGGACTGCAGGCGCAGCGTTTCGCGCACCGTGAAGAACGGGTCGAACACCAGTTCCTGCGGCACCACGCCCAGCTTGCGGCGCGCTGCACGGAAGTCGCCGGTGACGTCGTGGCCGTGGATGGTGACCTTGCCCGCGTCGGGCCGGATCAGTCCCGCGATGATGGAAATGAGGGTGGTTTTGCCGGCGCCGTTGGGGCCCAGCAGGCCGAAAAACTCGCCCTCCTCGATGGTGAGGGACACGCCGCCCAGCGCCTGGAGCGACTTGTAGCGCTTTTCGACATTCGTTATTTGGATCGCTGACATTCTAGACTTTAGGTTGTGCGACGGCGGAACCGGCGCTGGCTGCCCGCCAGGCGCTTGACAACGGCGCCCAGGCAGGTGATGCAAGGGCCGCAGCGCTGTGGCTGCGGCAACGTTCAATTATAGGGGAAATCTGGGTCGGTCGAACCGGACCGGCGGTAATACTGGGACTGCTAACAGGGACTGCGAGGGGGCGGAGCGGGGGTCAATGATGGTGGTGCAGGTCGGCGGGCGCGGCGGCCAGTCCGACGGACGGATCTTCCTGGTCCTGGCCCGGGAAGACCAGGCCGCAAACACCGTAGAGCTTGGTCAGGTTTTTCAGCGTGGCAGGCAGGTTTTGCAGCGCCAGCTGCACCCCGGCTTCGCGCGCTGCGCGTTGCCAGGAGAGCAAGACCGACACGGCCACCGAATCCACCGTGGCAACGTTGCGCAAATCAAACGTCGTCTGGCCGGCCTTGATGGCCGCCAGCCCGCGCTCTTGCGCCGCAGTGGCGTTGAGCACGGTGAGGGACGTCAGCGATTGCAGGTTGTCGGTGGCTTCGGCGGTCATGATGATTACTTGGCAGGTGGAGCAGGATTGGCTTTCAGGGGCTTGGCGGCCAGCGACTTGTTCTTCTCGGTCAGGGTCTTGATCAGGCCATCGACGCCGCCCTTGTTGATTTCCGAGGTGAACGTGCCTTTGTAGGTTTCCACCAGCCAGGCGCCCATGACGTTGATGTCATAGATTTTCCAGCTGTCGCCGGACTTGGCCACGCGGTAGTTCAGCAGCACCGGGTCGCCGCGGGTCATGTTGACCTGCGAACGCACTTCCACGTCAGAATCGGACGCATCGGCGCGCAGCGGCTTGAAAGTGATGGTTTCGTTCTTGATCTGCGACAGCGCGCCCGAGTACGTGTACACCAGCAGCGTGCGGAACTGCTCGGACAGCGCTTTTTGCTGTTCCGGCGAGGCCTGGCGCCAGAAGCGGCCGGCCGCCAGCGCGGTCATGCGGTTGGAATCGACGTACGGCAGGATCTTGTTTTCGACCAGCGCCATGATCTTCTGCTGGTTGCCGGACTGGATATCCTTGTCCGCCTTGGCAGTGTTGATCACGTCTTCGCTGATGCGCTTGACCAGCGCATCCGGTGCTTCGGCCGCTTGCGCGGTCATGGTGAAACCCATGGTGGCCACGGTGGCCACGGCAATCAGTTGTTTGATCAGATTCATCGTTTATTTACCTTTAGAAGTTCTTCGGAGGCGCAGGCTGGCTCAGTTCGCAGCCGGCGTACCGGAGTTTAACTCTTTTGTTGCGGATTCGGATGACACGGTAGCCGAAGTTTCTTTTTGGGAAGCTTCCGGGGCGGCGTCGCCGGCTGCCGCAGGCGGCGTTGGCACGGCGGGCGCTTCGGTTGCCGGCGCCGTCTGCGGATTGGCGGCCTTGGTGCCGTCGCCGTCGCCCTCGTAGTCGTCTTCCTTGACCTTCGGCTTGCGCGGATTACCGTCCGGGAAGACCTGGTTTTCGCGGCGCTGCAGGTAGCCGTCGCGCATGAATTCGTAACGGTCCAAGGCAGCAGCGTCGAACAGCGTGCCGGCGTCCAGCAGGCCGGCGCGGGTATCGACCACGCGCACGCCGGTACCGATGTTACGCACATTGGTCGGATCCTTGTACTGCCACAGATCGCCGTACCAGTCGGCCGGCAGCGCAACCGTGTCGCGCACGGTGGACGGTCCCAGCAGCGGCAGCACCAGGTAAGGACCGGACTCCAGGCCCCACACGCCCAGCGTCTGGCCGAAGTCTTCCTTGTGCTTTTCCAGCCCGGCCGGGGTGGCGACGTCGAACAGGCCCAGGATGCCCAGGGTGGAGTTCAGCGCAAAGCGGGTGATGTCGGACATGCCGTCGCCGCCCTTGCCTTGCAGCAGGTTGTTGACGCCGCTCCAGGCATCGGACAAGTTGCCGAAGAAATTGCCCACGCCCGTCTGCACGAACGATGGCGTGACGTCGTGGTACACGGTGGCCACCGGTTTCAACGCATAGGTATCGACCTTGTCGTTGAAGTTGAACATGGCGCGGTTGTAGCTCTCGTACGGGTCGCGCGGGTTGGGACCGGCACAGCCGGCCAGCATCAGGGCGGCGCCCAGCACCAGTGCGGCGCTGCGCAAGGTAGTCTTATTGTTCTTCATTTATTCGTCCTTTTTACCTTCGGCAGCCTTGCTGTAGATGAACTGATTGATCAGGTCTTCCAGCACGGCGGCCGATTGGGTACGTGCAATTTTATCGCCGGCAACCAGATTTTTCTCGTCGCCGCCGGCCTCGATGCCTACATATTGCTCACCCAGCAGACCAGCCGTCAAAATCTTGGCGGAGCTGTCTTTCGGGAAGTTATAACCTTCATCCATATTCAAGGTTACCAGCGCCTGGTAAGTCTTGTCATCAAAACTGATCTCTCCCACACGGCCGATCACCACGCCCGACGCCTTGACTGCCGCCTGCGGGCGCAGGCTGCCGATGTTGTCGAACTTGGCCGTGATCGCATAGGTTTTACCAAAGGACAAGGATCCGGTATTGCTGGCTTTCAGCACCAGGAACATCAGCGCGGCGACGCCGATGACAATGAACAGACCGACCCAGACATCCAGAGATTTGCGTTGCATAACTATCCTCGTTATTTCTTATTTAATCTTACAACTATTTGCTGAACATCAGCGCCGTCAACATGAAGTCCAGCCACCAGACCATCAGCGACGAGATCACGACGGTGCGGGTGGTGGCGCGCGCCACGTCTTCCGGCGTGGGCCGGGCCTGGTAACCCTGGTACAGCGCAATAAAAGTGATGGCCACGCCAAACACGATGCTCTTGGCAAAACCGTTCAACACGTCCTTGAACAGGTCCACGCCACCCTGCATCTGCGACCAGAACGCGCCGTCATCGACACCGATCAGTTGCACACCGACCAGGTAGCCGCCCATGACGCCCACGGCGGAAAACACCGAGGCCAGCAGCGGCACGGCAATCACGCCGGCCCAGAAGCGGGGCGCCAGCACGCGCTGGATCGGGTTCACGGCCATCATTTCCATGGCGGACAATTGCTCGCCCGCCTTCATCAGGCCGATCTCGGCCGTCAGCGACGTGCCGGCGCGGCCGGCAAACAGCAGCGCCGTGATCACTGGCCCCAGTTCGCGCGTCAAACCCAGCGCGACCAGCAGGCCCAGCGACTGCTCGGCGCCGTATTTGTTGAGCGTGTAGTAGCCCTGCAGTCCCAGCACCATGCCCACGAACAGGCCGGACAGGGTAATGATGACCATCGAGTAATTGCCGATGAAGTGCAATTGCTCGATCAGCAGGCCGGGCCGGCGGAACAGCAGGCCGGGCGACAGGCGCAGGATTTCCAGCAGGGTGCGGGCGGCAAAGCCGATGCCTTCGACGTAATCGCGCAGCGGCGCGCCAAGCCGGGACAACCAATTTCTTACAGTCATGCTTTGACTCCCAGGCCAAGGTCATCGGCCAGGGACTTGCCGGGATAGTGGAACGGTACCGGTCCGTCCGCTTCCGCGTTGACGAACTGGTGAACATACGGATCGGTGGACGCCATCATGTCGGCCGGCGTGCCATGCGCAACGATCTTGCCTTGCGACAGGAAGTACACATAGTCGGCAATCGCAAAGCATTCCTTGACGTCGTGCGACACCAGCACCGTGGTGGAACCGAGCGCCGTATTCAGATTGCGGATCAGGTTGGCGGTGACGCCCATCGAGATCGGATCGAGGCCGGCAAACGGTTCGTCGTACATGATCAATTCGGGATCGAGCGCAATCGACCGGGCCAGCGCCACGCGGCGCGCCATGCCGCCCGAGATTTCTCCGGGCTTCAATGCCGCGGCATTGCGCAAGCCAACGGCGTGCAATTTCATCAACACCAGGTTGCGGATCAGCTCTTCCGGCAAGTCGGTGTGTTCGCGTAGCGGAAACGCAACGTTTTCATAGACGGTCAGGTCGGTAAACAGCGCGCCATGCTGGAACAGCATGCCCATTTTGCGTCGCAGCAGGTACAGGCCGGCGGTATTGAGCTTGTGCACGACCTGGCCTTGCACTTTTACTTGCCCCTTGCGCGGCGCCAGCTGGCCGCCGATCAGGCGCAATACCGTGGTCTTGCCGCTGCCCGAACCGCCCATGACTGCGATCACTTTTCCACGTGGGAAGTCCATGTTCAAGCCGGACAAAATGGCCCGCTTCCCATAGGAAAAGTGTAAATCACGGATTTCAACTAGATTAGGCACGACAGAACTCATTATTTTTGGATGCCGTATTGTAGTGCAGAAAGGTCAATCTCTGCTGAAGGCCCCTCGTTCGAGGCAAAGGAACGGATGATGTAACGTCGATAATACAACACTACTGAATCCCAGGTCAGCAATTTACATGAGGCATGAATTGTTACATCGCGCCTTAAAACCCCGGCAATCCGCGTCATGGCCGGTCGGGTTGCCATATAAAAAACCGGGAGCAACGGGGATCGCCCGTCCACTCCCGGTGGAAAGCCAGCGCCAGGCAGGCGCGTGATCAGCGTGGCAGTTCGGAGCTGCCCATCAGGAACTCGTCCACGGCGCGCGCGCACTGGCGGCCTTCGCGGATCGCCCACACCACCAGCGACTGGCCGCGGCGCACGTCGCCGGCAGCAAACACCTTGGCCGACGACGTCTTGTAGCAGCCTTCGCCGTCGGTCGTGGCCTTGGCATTGCCGCGCGCATCTTTTTCAACGCCGAACGCGTCGAGGATATTGGCCACCGGCGCAACAAAACCCATGGCCAGGAACACCAGGTCGGCCTTCATTTCGAATTCCGAATCCGGCACTTCCGCCATCTTGCCGTCCTTCCACTCGACGCGGCAGGCCACCAGCTTTTCCACCTTGCCGTTCTTGCCTTCCAGGCGCTTGGTGGCCACTGCCCAGTCGCGCTCGCAACCTTCGTCGTGCGACGACGACGTGCGCAGCTTGGTCGGCCAGTACGGCCAGACCAGCGGCTTGTTTTCCTGTTCCGGCGGCATCGGCATCAGTTCGAACTGGGCCACCGAGGCGGCGCCCTGTCGGTTCGACGTGCCCACGCAGTCGGAACCGGTATCGCCGCCGCCAATCACGACCACGTGCTTGCCGGTGGCCTTGATCTGGTCTTTCACTTTGTCGCCCGCGTTGACCTTGTTTTGCTGCGGCAGGAAATCCATGGCGAAATGCACGCCCTTGAGCTCACGGCCCGGCACCGGCAGGTCGCGCGGCTGCTCGGCGCCGCCGGCCAGCACCACGGCGTCGAATTCCTTTTCCAGGTCTTCCGGGAAAATGGTTTCCTTGGCCCAGTTGTTGACGTTGGCGGGGAAGTCCTTGCCGATCAGCACGCTGGTACGGAACACGACGCCTTCGGCTTCCATCTGCTTGATGCGGCGGTCGATGTGCGACTTTTCCATCTTGAAATCGGGAATGCCGTAACGCAGCAGGCCGCCCGCGCGGTCCGATTTCTCGAACACGGTCACGGCGTGGCCGGCGCGTGCCAGCTGCTGGGCCGCTGCCAGGCCGGCCGGGCCGGAACCGACCACGGCGACTTTCTTGCCGGTCTGGTGCGCCGCCGGCAGCGGCACGACCCAGCCGTGTTCCCAGCCTTCGTCGATGATCTTATGCTCGATCGACTTGATGCCGACCGGGTCTTCGCTGATGCCCAGCGTACAGGCCGCTTCGCACGGGGCCGGGCAGATGCGGCCGGTGAACTCGGGAAAGTTGTTGGTCGAATGCAGGGTATCGAGCGCTTCGCGGTAATTGCCGCGATAGACCAGGTCGTTCCAGTCAGGGATGATGTTGTTGACCGGGCAGCCGGTGTGACAGTGCGGCACGCCGCAGTT
>JBEVMD010000298.1:0-17865 GCA_040508835.1 Duganella sp.
TTCGGCGGTACAGCCAATCTTGGCTGCAATGGAGGTGATGGCGGCCCACTGCGACTCGTACTCGCTGCCGGCCTCTTGGACCATGCGCACGGCGCGCTCCATCACTTCAGGGGAATATCGGACTGATTTTTTCGTGGTGGCTCCATTTTCTCAAATGTTGGAGGCTCCTTCAAAACCGGGGCGATTCAGTCATGCCGACACCGGCGGTAAAGGACGCAGGCGGCCGGCCCCGCGACGCCACGCGCGACGAAGCGATTCTCGGTGCTGCAATCGCCATCTTTGGTGAGACAGGCGACGAAAGCATGACCATGGACATGGTCGCGGTGCGAGCCTAGGCTGGCAAGGCCACCGTGTAGCGGCGCTGGCCGTCGAAGGCGGAAATGGTGATCGAATCGGTGGCGCGGATGAGGCGCAGTCTGGTCGACAGCGCTAACCTGGCCGACACCGACACCGACACCGACACCGGCACCTTGCGCGGCGACTTGCTGGCGCTGTTTCGCCCGCAATCGGTCGGGCAGGCGCAATAAATGGCATTGTGCTGCCGGCGCTGGGCGTCGTCAGCGCTGCACGCTAATCTGCCGCCGTTGCCGCCGTTGCCGCCTCGATGCCGGTGGTGGCAAAGCGCTCGCGATACAGCCTGGGCGTGATGCCCAGTTTTTTCTGGAACACCCTGCGCATATGCGCTTCATCGGTGAAGTGCGCGCGCGCCGCCACGGCTTTTAGCGACAGCGACAGGTCGGCCAGCGCCGACGTGGCCTGGTCGAAGCGGCAGCGTTCGATGAAATCCTGGGTGCTCATGCCCGTTTCCTGCTGGAATACGCGGGTAAAGTGGCGCTCGCTCATCATGGCTTTTTGCGCCAGCTGCGCCACCGACAGTTTTTCGTGCAGATTGTCCAGGATCCAGTTCTGCAGTTCGCGGATATTCGGGCGCGTGGTGCGCTCGCTCAGCAGGTGGGCGCTGAATTGCGACTGGCCGCCCGGGCGCTTGAGGAACACCACCATTTCCGTCGCCACTTCCAGCGCCAGCTCGCGGCCGTAGTCCTCTTCCACCCGCGCCAGCGCCAGGTCGATGCCGGCGGTCACGCCGGCCGACGTCCACACGTGGTCGGCGCGCACGAAGATCGCGTCCGCGTCGACCTCGATGCCGGGGTAGTCGGCGCGCAGGCGCTCGGCCACGCCCCAGTGGGTCGTGGCGCGTTTGCCGTTCAGCACGCCGGCGGCCGCCAGGAAAAATGCGCCCGAGCACAGTGAAGCCAGACGCGTGATGCGTGGCGCCACGGCAGCCACCCAGTCGATGATGGCGGCGCTCTCGACCAGCGCCGCCTGGATATGGCGGGCGCCCACGATGATCGCATTGTCGGGCAGGGCGAGGGTGCTGAGCGCCTTGGTCGCGTCGAGCGACATCAGCGTATCGGAACGCACGGGCCCCACGGCGCACGAAGCCACGCGCACGTCGTAGCCGGGCGCCTTGCCGCGCCGCTGCAGGTGCAGGTTGGCATACTCGAAGACGGACATCGGGCCGATCGCTTCGACGGCCTTGAAGCCCGGGTACACGACGATATCGACCGTGATGGCGGCGCTGGTGGAGGACAACTTCATGGTGGGATGGCAAGTGAGGTGCGGAAAATCCGGTCATTATGGCACCAATTCCGGCCATTATCGGCCGCTTGCCGCCGGGAGGGCAGGGGCTGCGGCCACAATGCCGGCATTCATCCAACCATGTCCAAGACGGGAGCACATCCATGAAGACCAAAGCAGCAGTAGCCTGGCGCGCCGGCGCGCCGTTGACCATCGAAGAAGTCGATCTGCAGGGACCACGCGAAGGCGAGGTGCTGATCGAGCTGAAAGCCACCGGCATCTGCCATACCGATTACTACACCTTGTCGGGCGCCGACCCGGAGGGCCTGTTCCCGGCCATCCTCGGCCACGAAGGCGCGGGCATCGTGGTCGACGTGGGACCGGGCGTGAAAACCCTCAAAAAAGACGACCATGTGATCCCGCTGTACACGCCCGAGTGCCGCCAGTGCAAATTCTGCCTGTCGCGCAAGACCAACCTGTGCCAGGCCATCCGCTCCACGCAGGGCCGCGGACTGATGCCGGACGCGACCAGCCGCTTCTCGCTCGACGGCAAGCCGCTGTTCCACTACATGGGCACGTCGACCTTCTCGAACTACATCGTGGTGCCGGAAATCGCGCTGGCGAAAATCCGCGAAGATGCGCCGTTCGACAAGGTGTGCTACATCGGTTGCGGCGTCACCACCGGCGTGGGCGCCGTGGTGTTCTCGGCCAAGGTGGAGGCGGGCGCCAACGTGGTCGTGTTCGGCCTGGGCGGCATCGGCCTGAACGTCATCCAGGCTGCCAGGATGGTGGGCGCCGACAAGATCATCGGCGTCGACATCAACCCCAAGCGCCAGGACATGGCGCGCAAGTTCGGCATGACGCATTTCATTAATCCGAACGAGGTGGAAAACGTGGTGGACGCCATCGTCCAGCTGACCGACGGCGGCGCCGACTACAGCTTCGAGTGCGTGGGCAACACCCAGCTGATGCGCCAGGCGCTCGAATGCACCCACAAGGGTTGGGGCCAGTCGTTCATCATCGGCGTGGCGGCGGCCGGCCAGGAGATCAGTACCCGGCCGTTCCAGCTGGTGACGGGCCGCGAATGGAAAGGTTCCGCGTTCGGCGGCGCCCGCGGCCGCACCGACGTGCCGAAAATTGTCGACTGGTACATGGAAGGCAAGCTGAATATCGACGACCTGATCACCCACCGCCTGCCGCTCGAGCGCATCAACGAAGGCTTCGACCTGATGAAGTCGGGCGAGTCGATCCGTTCGGTGGTCCTCTACTAGCAAGCTGCGCCGGCAGGCCGTGCGGCGCGGCTTGCACGCCTCGGCTGCGCTTGATGCGCCCGCGAGGGCGTCAAGGCGACGTCGACCTGGGGCACAACGAACCGAACCCGTTGCAGCCGTACCCGCACCGGCCCGTGCCGCTTGCGGGCAAGACCGTCCTCGTTGACGGCGCTGGCGGCGGCGTGGGACAGTTTGCCGTGCAGCTGGCCAAATGGCAGGGCGCGCGCGTGATTGCCGTTGCCGCCGGCGCGGACGACGCCACCGGCAGCCGTCGCGCTGCCGCCGGCCGACGGCGCCCTGGCCGATGGCGGCTCCAGCCCTACAGCGTCTCGCGCACGTAGTCGAGGCCAGCGTCGTCGTACACCTCGTAGATCACCGCCAGCATGTTCTTCAGCTCTTCCGACCGGTCCGACTTGCGCACGCTGAACATCACGGGCGAGACGGCGTGGCGGTCGACGATGGCGCGGTACACCACGTCGTCGCGGCGCATGCCCTGCAGGCTGTCGGGCACGATGGCCACGCCTTCGCCGGCCGCCACCATGCCGATGGCGATCTGCAGCTCGCGCACTTCCAGCACCTTGCGCGGCACGATCGACCGCTCGGCCAGCACGCCCAGGATCTGGTCGGCAAAACTGGGGCGCGGCGTCCTGGGATAGACGATCAGGCACTCGGTCTGCAAAGCCACCAGCTTGACCGGCGCGGACGACGCCGCTGCCGCGTGCCCCACCGGCAGTGCCACCACCAGCGGTTCCTCGCGCAGCACGATGCGGCGGATGTTCGGATCCTCGCTGCGCACCCGTCCGAACCCCACGTCGATCACGCCATCCTTCAGCGCCTGGATCTGCTCCATGGTGGTCATCTCGTGAAAATGTACTTCGACATTGGCGTACCGCTCGCGGAAGCGGCGCAGGATTTGCGGCAGCAGCCCGTACAGGGTGGACGCGACAAAGCCGAGCGAGAGCGTGTGCTCGATATTGCCCACCCGCTGGGTCATGGTTTTCAGTTCCGCCGCGCTGGCCAGCAGGGTCTGGGCGTGGGCATGGAAAAACTTGCCCGCCTCCGTCAGGCGCAGCGGCCGCGAACCTTTTTCGATCAGCAGCACGCCCAGCTCGTCCTCGAGCTGCTGGATCTGGCGGCTGAGCGGCGGCTGCGCGATGAACAGCCGCTTGGCGGCGCGGGTGAAATTCTTTTCGTCGGCGACAGCAACGAAGTAACGCAGGTGGCGCAGTTCCATTGAATACCTTTCAGGTATGGAATCCATACTAACTCGGTGTTGGACCGCGAAGCCTGCGGGGCATATCGTGTGTCCATCGCAGCCCATTATACAAATTAAATATGATCCAGAATATCGAGGTGATACTGGCCGACGTGCCGACCATCCGCCCGCACCAGCTGTCGGTGGCCACCATGCGCACGCAAACGCTGGTGCTGGTGCGCGTTGTCTGCGGCGACGGCATCGAGGGCTGGGGCGAGGCCACCACCATCGGTGGCCTCAACTACGGCGAGGAAAGCCCGGAGAGCGTCAAGGTCAATATCGACACCCACATCGCCCCGCTGCTGATCGGCATGGAGGCAAGCCAGGTGGCAAAGGCCATGGCCACCGTGCGCAAGGTCATCCAGGGCAACCGCTTTGCCAAGTGCGCCATCGAAACCGCGCTGCTTGACGCCCAGGCCCGCCGCGTGGGCCTGCCGCTGAGCGAACTGCTGGGCGGCCGGGTGCGCGACGAGCTGCCCGTGGCCTGGACCCTGGCCAGCGGCGACACCGCGCGCGATATCGCCGAGGCCGAGCACATGCTGGAACTGCGGCGCCACCGCATCTTCAAGCTCAAGATCGGCGCCCGCCCGGTGAAGGACGACGTGGCCCACGTGCTGGCAATCAAGCAAGCGCTGGGCGACGCGGTGAGCGTGCGGGTCGACGTCAACCAGGCCTGGACCGAGCTCGACGCCATGCACGGCATTGCCGCGCTGGAAGCGGGCGGCATCGACCTGATCGAACAGCCCACCCGCGCCGACCACCGCGGCGCCATGGCCCGCCTGGCGCAGCGCTACACGGTGCCGCTGATGGCCGACGAGGCGCTGCACGGCCCCGTGAGCGCCTACGAGATCGCCCGCGCCGACGGCGCCGACGTGTTTGCCGTCAAGATCGCCCAGTCGGGCGGCCTGGTGCCGGCCGCGCAGGTGGCGGCGGTGGCGCAGCTGGCCGGCATCGCGCTGTACGGCGGCACCATGCTCGAAGGCGGCGTGGGCACGGCCGCCTCGGCCCAGCTGTTTTCCACCTTCCCCGAGCTGGCGTTCGGCACCGAGCTGTTCGGCCCGCTGCTGCTGACCCGCGAGGTGCTGGGCACGCCGCTGGTGTACCGCGATTTCATGCTGCAGGTGCCGTCCGGGCCGGGCCTGGGCGTGGCGCCCGATAAGGACCTGCTGCGCGACCTGCGCCGCCAATAACACAAGGAGACTGCCATGCTGTTCCACGTCCGAATGAACGTCCAGCTGCCGCCGGCCATGCCGGCCGACCAGGCCGACGCCCTGAAAACCTCCGAGCGCGCGCTCGCGCAAGACCTGCAGCGCAGCGGCCAGTGGCGCCACCTGTGGCGCATCGCCGGCCAGTACGCCAACGTCAGCATCTTCGACGTGGCCGATACCGACGCGCTGCACGCGCTGCTCACGTCGCTGCCGCTGTTCCCGTACATGACGATCGAGGTGATGCCGCTGTGCCGCCATCCCTCCACCGTCCGCGACGGCGACCTGTAACCACACCCCCCACCCACTAGCCAAGCAAGCAAGAAGGAGACAAGCATGAACCACCAAGACATCGACACCCTGGTCCGGGGCTGGATCGTCGACAAGGCCACCGGCCCCGTCAACCTGCGGGTGCAACAGGTCGTGCAGCGCCTGGTCGGCGATCTGTGCAAGGCCATCGACGACCTCGATATCCAGCCCACAGAATTCTGGACCGGCCTGCAATACCTGACCGACGCCGGCCAGCGCAACGAGCTGGGCCTGCTGGCGCCGGGCCTGGGACTCGAGCGCTTCCTCGACATCCGCGCCGACGAGGCGGAAGCCAGGGCGGGCCTGACGGGCGGCACGCCGCGCACCATCGAAGGCCCGCTGTACGTGGCGGGCGCGCCGGAGAGCCAGGGCTACGCCCGCCTCGACGACGGCACCGAGAGCGACCGCGCCGAAGTGCTGTTCATGCAGGGCACGGTGCGCGACGAGCACGGCCAGCCGTTGCCCGGCGCCAGAGTCGAGGTGTGGCATTGCAACCTGATGGGCCGCTACTCGTTCTTCGACGACAGCCAGAGCTATTTCAATCTGCGCCGCACCATCATTGCCGACGACGAAGGGCGCTACCGGTTCCGCAGCATCCTGCCGGTGGGCTACAGCTGCCCGCCCGACGGCAGCACCCAGCGCCTGCTCGACCAGCTGGGCCGCCACGGCCACCGTCCCGCCCACATCCATTTCTTCATCAGCTCCCCCGGTTGCCGCAAGCTGACCACGCAGATCAACATCGACGGCGACGAATTCCTGTGGGACGACTTTGCCTTTGCCAGCCGCGAAGGCCTGGTGCCGGCCGTGCGCAGGATCGACGCGCCGGCCAGCATCGCCGCCAAGGGCCTGGCCGCATCGTACGCCGAGATCGACTTCGACTTCCAACTGTACGGCGAGACGCCGGTGGCGCCCCCTGCCGAAGTGGAACGCGTGCGCGCCGCCGCCTGAGGAGACCTGCCATGAAACCGATTATTCCTGCCGGCACGCCCAAGCTCTCCAGCCTGGACGGCTTCCTGGTCGAAGACGCCGCGCGCGGCGACTACCGCCTGCACCGCAGCGCCTTTACCGATCCCGCCCTGTTCGAACTGGAGATGCAGCACATCTTCGAGGGCAACTGGATCTACCTGGCGCACGAAAGCCAGGTGCCCGACAACAACGATTACTACACCACCCACATGGGCCGCCAGCCCGTGTTCATCGCACGCAACCGCCAGGGCGAACTCCATGCCTTCATCAACGCCTGCACCCACCGCGGCGCCCAGCTGTGCCGCCACAAGCGCGGCAACAAGGCCACCTATACGTGCCCGTTTCACGGCTGGACCTTCAACAACAGCGGCAAGCTGCTCAAGGTCAAGGACCCGGAAGGCGCCGGCTATCCCGAGTGCTTCAACAAGGAGCAGTCGCACGACCTGAAACAGGTGGCGCGCTTCGAGAACTACCGGGGTTTCCTGTTCGGCAGCCTGAACCCGGACGTGGCGCCGCTCGCCGAGTTCCTGGGCGAGGCGGGCAAGATCATCGACATGATCGCCAACCAGTCGCCGGACGGGCTGGAAGTGCTGCGCGGCGCGTCCACCTACACGTTCGACGGCAACTGGAAGCTGCAGGCGGAAAACGGCGCCGACGGTTACCACGTGTCGGCCGTGCACTGGAACTACGCGGCCACCACCAGCCGCCGCAAGGACGAAGCGGAAACCCGCACGGACAACATCCGCGCCATGGATGCTGGCAAATGGGGCAAGCAGGGCGGCGGCTTCTACGCGTTCGAGCATGGCCACCTGCTGCTGTGGAGCGAATGGGCCAATCCCGAGGACCGGCCCAACTTTGCGCACCGCGCGGACTATGCGCAGCAGTTCGGCGCCGCCACGGCGGACTGGATGATCGGCCGCTCGCGCAACCTGTGCCTGTATCCGAACGTGTACTTGATGGACCAGTTCGGCTCGCAAATCCGCGTGCTGCGCCCGCTCTCGGTGGACAAGACGGAAGTGACGATCTACTGCATCGCGCCCAAGGGCGAGTCGGACCAGGCCCGCGCGCGCCGCATCCGCCAGTACGAGGATTTCTTCAACGTCAGCGGCATGGCCACGCCGGACGACCTCGAGGAATTCCGCTCCTGCCAGCAGGGTTACCTGGGCAGCGCGCTGGCCTGGAACGATATGTGCCGGGGCGCCACGCACTGGATCGCCGGTCCCGACGCCGCCGCGCGCGACATCGGTCTGCACCCCGTGATGAGCGGCGTGAAGACCGAGGACGAAGGCCTGTACACGATCCAGCACCGCTACTGGCTCGATGTCATGCAGCGGGCCGTGCGCAGCGCCGGGGAGGCGGCATGAGCGCGCCGACCCTGGACGCCATCCGCGCCTTCCTGTACCGCGAGGCGCGCCTGCTGGACGACCAGCAGTGGGACGCCTGGCTGGACTGCTACCACCCGGACGTGCAGTACTGGATGCCGTCGTGGGACGACGACGACCGGCTGGTCACCGATCCGCAGCGCGAGATCTCGCTGATCTTCTACCCCACGCGCCAGGGCCTGGAAGACCGCGTGTTCCGCATCAAGACCGACCGGTCGAGCGCCACCATGCCCGACACCCGCACCAGCCACAACATCTCCAACGTGGAGATCGAGGGCATCGACGGCGACCGCGCGACCGTGCGCTTCAACTGGCACACGCTGAGCCACCGCTACAAGACCGACTACAGCCACTTCGGCATGATGCGTTACGAGATCGACTTTTCCGCACCCGCGCCGCGCATCACGCACAAGTACGTGGTGCTGAAGAACGACTACATCCACCAGGTGATCGATATCTACCACCTGTAGCAGCAACGAGCCAACCGGGAGACAGACGATGAGCTACCACATCGCATTGCAGTTCGAGGACGGGGTGACCCGCTTCATTTCATGTAACGACAACGAAAAGCTGGCCGACGCCGCCTACCGCCAGCGCGTCAACATTCCGCTCGACTGCCGCGACGGCGCCTGCGGCACCTGCCGCGGCCTGTGCGAATCGGGCACCTACGACATGCCGGCGTCGAGCTATATCGACGATGCGCTCACGCCAGAGGAAGCCGCGCAGCGCCAGGTCCTGGCGTGCCAGATGAGGCCCACCTCCGACTGCGTGGTGCGCATTCCCGCCACGTCCGCCGCCTGCAAGACCGGCGTGGCGCGCTACGCCGGCAGCCTGGCGCAGGTGTCGCAGCTGTCGGCCACCACGCTCGGTTTTTCAATCGAGGTGGGCGCCGAGGCGGCAGTCGAGTTCCTGTCGGGCCAGTATGTGAACGTGGAAGTGCCGGGCACCGCGCTCACCCGTTCGTATTCGTTCAGTTCGGCGCCGGGCGGACGCCGGTTCGACTTCGTCGTGCGCAACGTGCCGCAAGGGCAGATGAGCACCTTCCTGGCGCAGCAGGCGCAGGTGGGCCAGCCGATCGCGTTCTCGGGCCCGTACGGCAGCTTTTACCTGAGGGAAGTGCGCCGGCCGTTGCTGCTGCTGGCCGGCGGCACCGGCATCGCGCCGTTCCTGTCGATGCTGCAGGTGCTGGCGGCATCCGGCTTTCGCCAGCCGGTGCGCATGGTGTTCGGCGTGACCCACGACGTGGACCTGGTGGCGCTCGAGCACCTCGAGCGGATTGCCGCCGCCCACCCGCAGTTCAGCTACCGCACCTGCGTGGCGGCGCCCGAGAGCGGCCATCCGCGCAAGGGCTACGTGACCGCGCACGTGGAACCGGAATGGCTCAACGGCGGCGACGTCGACGTCTACCTGTGCGGCCCGGTGCCGATGGTGGACGCGGTGCGGCGCTGGCTGGCCGCCTCCGGCGTGGAGCCGGCCAATTTTTATTTTGAAAAATTCTCCGCCAGCAGCGGGGTGACGGCATGAACGCGCCCGTCAGAAAACGTTTCGAGGGCCAGGTGGCGGTGGTGACCGGCGCCGCCCAGGGCATCGGCCGCGGCGTGGCGCTGGCGCTGGCCGCGGAGGGGGCGCAGCTGGTGCTGGCCGACCGCGCCGCGCTGGTGGAGGAAGTGGCCGCCGAGGTGCGGGCGCTGGGCGCCGTGGCCGTCGTCGCACGCGTGGACCTGGAAACCTGGACCGGCGCCGCGCAGCTGGTGGACCAGGCGCTGGCCGCGTGCGGCCGCGTGGACGTGCTGATCAACAACGTGGGCGGCACCATCTGGGCCAAGCCGTACCAGCACTACACGCCCGAGCAGGTCGAGGCGGAAATTCGCCGCTCGCTGTATCCCACCATGTGGTGCTGCCGCGCGGTATTGCCCGACATGATCGCGCGCGGACAGGGCGCGATCGTCAACGTGTCGTCGGTGGCCACGCGCGGCATTTACCGGGTGCCGTATTCGGCAGCCAAGGGCGGGGTCAACGCTCTGACGGCCAGCCTGGCGATGGAACATGCGCACGACGGCATCCGCGTTAACGCCGTGGCCACGGGGGGCACCGAGGCGCCGCTGCGCCGCATCCCGCGCAACAGCCAGCCGCTCAGCAGCGACGAGCAGGTGTGGTACCAGGGCATCGTGGACCAGACCGTGGCCAGCAGCCTGATGCACCGCTACGGCACCATCGGCGAGCAGGTGAACGCGATCCTGTTCCTGGCCTCGGCGGACGCGTCGTACATCACCGGCACCGTGCTGCCGGTGGCGGGCGGCGACCTCGGTTGATGACGGATTAAAAAGGTTTTCCATGAATATCATGCAATGCAACGGGGCGGCGCTCCGGTACCAAATCGATGGCAAACCCGGCCGGCCCTGGCTGCTGTTCGCCAACTCGCTGGGCACCGACCTGCACATGTGGGACGCCCAGGCGCAATGGTTCGGCGCGCACTACCGCGTGCTGCGCTACGACACCCGCGGCCACGGCGGCTCAAGCGCGCCCGCCGGACCCTGCACGCTGGACCAGCTGGGCGCCGACGCGCTGGCGCTGCTCGATGCGCTGGCCATCGACCGCGCCCATGTGTGCGGCCTGTCGATGGGCGGCATGGTCGCCCAGTGGCTGGCCGTGCACGCGCCGCAGCGCGTGGCCACGCTGACGCTGGCCAACACGGCGCCGCGCATCGGCACGGCGCACGGCTGGCGCGACCGCGCGGCCCAGGTGCGCGCGGCTGGCATGGACGGCGTGGCCGACGGCGCCGCTGCGCGCTGGTTCACGCCCGCCTGGACGGCGCATAACCCGCACACGGCGCGGGCCCTGGTGCAAGGCCTGCGCGGCGCCGATGCCGAGGGGTACGCGGCCTGCTGCGAGGCCCTGGCCATGGCCGACCTGACGGCCGCCATCGCGGTCATTGCAGCGCCCACGCTGATCGTGGCGGGCCGGCACGACGCGGTCACCACCGTGGCGGATGCCGAAGCGATGGCGCAGGCGATTGCCGGCGCGCGCGTGGTGGTGCTGGACGCCGCCCATATTTCCAACATCGAGGCCGAACACGCCTTCAACCTGGCGCTGCGGGATTTCCTGCGCGCCTGAACCTGGAACCAATATGATAGATAAAACCTACGAGTCGATGCGGGCGGCGGTGGACGACATCCCGGACGGCGCCACCGTCATGATCGGCGGCTTCGGCAACGCCGGCATGCCGTCCGCGCTGATCGACGCGCTGATCGACCAGGGCGCGCGCGAACTGACCATCGTCAACAACAACGCCGGCAACGGCGAAACGGGACTGGCGGCCCTGCTCAAGGCAGGCCGGGTGCGCAAGATCGTCTGCTCGTTTCCCCGCCAGGCGGATTCGCACCACTTCGATGCGCTGTACCACGCGGGCAGGATCGAGCTGGAACTCACGCCGCAGGGCAACCTGGCCGAACGCATCCGCGCCGCCGGCGCCGGCCTCGGCGGCGTTTATACGCCCACCGGCTACGGCACCAAGCTGGCCAAGGGCAAGGAAACGCGCCTGATCGACGGCAAGCACTACGTGCTCGAATACCCGCTGCACGCGGACTTTGCGCTGATCAAGGCGCTGCGCGGCGACCGCTGGGGCAACCTGGTGTACCGCAAGGCCGCGCGCAACTTCGGTCCCATCATGGCCATGGCGGCCCGGGTCACGGTGGCGCAGGTGGGCGCGGTGGTGGGGCTGGGCGAACTCGATCCCGAAGTGATTGTCACGCCCGGCATTTTCGTGCAACGCCTGGTCGAGGAGGCAGCATGACCGATACCATCGTGCGCTACACCCGCGACCAGATCGCCGCCCGCGTCGCGCAGGACATTCCGGAAGGCGCCTACGTCAACCTGGGCATCGGCCTGCCCACCAGGGTGGCCAACTACCTGCCGCCCGAGCGCGAAGTGTTCCTGCACAGCGAGAACGGCGTGCTGGGCATGGGCCCCGCGCCGGCACCGGGGGAGGAAGACGAGGACCTGATCAACGCCGGCAAGCAGCCCGTCACGCTGCTCACGGGCGGCGCGTACTTCCACCATGCCGACTCGTTTGCGATGATGCGCGGCGGCCACCTGGACGTGTGCGTGCTTGGCGCGTTCCAGGTGTCGGCCGCCGGCGACCTGGCCAACTGGCACACGGGCGCCGCCGATGCGATTCCCGCCGTGGGCGGCGCCATGGACCTGGCCATCGGCGCCAAGCAGGTGTTTGTCATGATGGACCACCAGACCAAGACCGGCGAGAGCAAGCTGGTGACGCACTGCACCTATCCGCTCACCGGCATGGCGTGCGTGAGCCGGCTGTACACCGACCTGGCCGTGATCGACGTCACGGCTGCCGGCCTGCGCGTGCGCGACATGGCGCCGGGCCTGACCTTCGAAGCGCTGCAGGCGGTCACCGCCGCGCCGCTGTTGCCCATCACCGACTGAGGAGACTCCATGAACGACGCTTATATCTGCGATGCCGTGCGCACGCCGATCGGCCGCTACGGCGGCGCCTTGAAAGATGTGCGGGCGGACGACCTGGGCGCCGTGCCGCTGCGCGCGCTGGTGCGCCGCAACCCCGGCGTGCTGTGGCACGAGGTGGACGACGTCATCTACGGCTGCGCCAACCAGGCCGGCGAGGACAACCGCAACGTCGCCCGCATGGCGGCGCTGCTGGCCGGCCTGCCGGTGGAGGTGCCGGGGTCCACCGTCAACCGCCTGTGCGGCTCGGGCATGGACGCCGTGGGCACGGCAGCGCGCGCCATCCAGTCCGGCAGCGCGGCGCTGATGATCGCCGGCGGCGTGGAATCGATGACGCGCGCGCCGTTCGTCATGGGCAAGGCCGATGCGGCGTTTGCGCGCAGCGCCGCGATGTACGACACCACCATCGGCTGGCGCTTCCCCAACCCGGCCATGCAAGCGCTGTACGGGTTGGACGCCATGCCGGCGACGGCGGAAAACGTCGCTGCCGACTACGGCATCAGCCGCGCCGACCAGGACCGCTTTGCGCTGGCCAGCCAGGACAAGGCGGCCCGGGCCCTGCGTGACGGACTGTACGAAGACGAAATCGTGCCGGTGGCGGTGCCGCAAAAAAAGGGCGAGCCGCTCACGTTCAGCCAGGACGAGCATCCGCGCGCCACCACGCTCGAGACGCTGGCCCGGCTCCGGGGCGTGGTGACGCCGGACGGCACCGTCACCGCCGGTAATGCGTCGGGCGTCCATGACGGCGCCTGCGCCTTGCTGATCGCCAGCGCCGCAGCCGCCGCGCGCCATGGCCTCGCGCCCCGCGCCCGCATCGTGGGCGTGGCCAGCGCCGGCGTGGCGCCGCGCGTGATGGGCATCGGCCCCGCCCCCGCCACGCACAAGCTGCTGCGCCAGCTGGGCATGACGCTGGACCGCATGGACATCATCGAACTGAACGAAGCGTTCGCGGCCCAGGGCCTGGCCGTGCTGCGCGCGCTGGGCCTGCGCGACGACGACCCGCGCGTCAACCCGCTGGGCGGCGCCATCGCGTTGGGCCATCCGCTGGGCATGAGCGGCGCGCGCCTGGTGACCACCGCAATGTACCAGCTGCAGCGCACCGGCGGCCGCTATGCGCTGTGCACCATGTGCATCGGCGTGGGCCAGGGCATCGCCATGGTGATCGAGCGGGTTTAGGTAAGAGTGCAGGTGTGTGTGCAGGTGCGGGGGGCCGCCGACGCCCCCCGCAGCCGTACTAGAAGAAATACCGCAACGAGAGCCCCGCCTGCCGCTTCGGCACGGTCGAGACCAGCAGGCCGGCCGCGGTGCCGTACGCGATGTCGCTGGCAAAGACGTGCGGCTGGAAAATGGCGAACAGCGCTGCCTGGACGTTGCCGATCTCCCAGCTGGCCTTGGCGTCGTAGCGCACGTACGTGGGCATGTCGCGTTCGACCAGCGGCGTGCCCATGTAATACGGGTTGCGGGCCGTCGCATACACTTCGCCGTTCAGGCGCAGCCTGCCGCCGGCCACGCCGGTGCGCCATTCGGCGCCGGCCTTGTACTGGTGTGCGGGCACCGACAGGCGTGCGCCCGTGCCCGGCATGGGGTTGTCGATGCGGGCGCGCAGGATGCGGCCGTAGCTGGCGTAAGCGCTGAACGCGCGGCCGTCGTACCGGGCGTCGAGATCGACACCCTTGCGCGTGGTGCGGCCGGCAGCCGTGTACACGTCGGGCGCGCTGTTGACGATTTCATCGTCGTTGCGGATGGTGTAGCCGGTGCCGGACAGCTGCCACGCGCGTGACGGCCTGAGGTTGACGCCAAGATCGATCGACCGCACCTTGCTGGGCGCTATGCCGGCATTGATGCGCCCGCCGCTGGCGCCCAGCGGTCCCGGCGTTCCGCTCGAACTGATCTGCTCGGCGGCGGGCGAGCGGAAGCCTTCGGCCACGTTGGCAAATACTTCCGCCTGCGCCAGCGGCGCCCACAGGACCCCGTACTTGGGCGTGACGACCGAGGCCGTGTAGTCGGTCGATGCGGCCGGCAGCTTGCGGTTGCGCAGCGTGTAATCGAAGCGGTCGTACCGCGCGCCGCCATGCAGCTTGAGAGTCGGCGTTACGCGATACTGGCCCTGGACAAAAGCGCCATAGGTCAGCAGGTCGAGCTGCTGGTTGTTGAGGTAGCTGGCGGTGGGCCGTCCCAGCCGGTACCGCTGGCGCAGCGCGTCGCCGCGGTCGGCGCGGGTTTCCGCGCCGGCCGTCAGCGTTGCGTTGTCGCCCGGCGCCCAGCGGTACGCCAGGCGGCCACCGAAGATGTCGCGGTGATCGTAGCCGTACGTGTGCTCGGTGGTGCTGGTGGCGATCGCGCGGCTGCGTTCGAATTTTTCGCCGTACACGGTGGCGTCCCAGCCCGCTTCACCGTTGGCGGGCTTGCGGTTGAACACCAGCGTGCTGCGTTCGGCGTCGCCGAATCCCGGCAGGTTGAACTGCACCGAGCGCGGGTCGAGTCCCGCCTCCATGGCCGGCAGCAGCAGGTAGCCGGCTGCCGTGAACCGGCTGTTGTAATAGCTGGCCCGCACGCTGTAGTCGCCGTCGCCCGCGGTCGTGGACAGTTTCCAGAACACGTTGTTGCGGCGGTTGCGGGCGTCGTTGCGGTAGCTGTCGGCGCGGTACGCATCGGCCACCAGCAGCGAGCGCACGCCGTGTGCCGCGCCCGACAGCGTCAGCGCGCCGCGCCGGCCGTCATCGCTTTCGCGCGTGACGCTCACGCTGGACGGCGTGCCGGGGCCGCCGTCGCGGGTGGCGATCTCCACCGCGCCGGCGCGGTTCTGGTCGCCGTACAGGGCGGAAACGGGGCCCTTGATCACGTCGATGCGGCCGATCATGTCGGGCGTCATCCACTCGAGGAACACGGGGCCGTGGCCGGCGCCGCCCTGGCTCGATGGGATGTTCTGCGGCACGCCGTCCACGACCACGGCGGTGTCGGCGCCATGCGTGCCCTGGGTGGCAAAGCCGCGCATGCGGAAGCCGTTGCCCGTGTCGCCCTGGTCGATATTGTTGGCCACCACGCCGGGCACGCGGCGAAACACGTTGGAGATGTCGCGCCCCACGTTGATGCCCGCAATGTCGTCCGGCGTGATGGCCACCACGGCCGACGGCAGCGACCGCGCGCCTGCGCCCGGGGCCAGGCGGTCGCCGCCTTCCTGCTTGTCGTTTTGCTGTTTGCCGTTTTCCTGCTTGTCGTTCACCTGCTTGTCGCCGCGGATTTCCACCACCTGGACGGCAGTGCCGGCGCGATCGTCTTCGACGGCGCAGGCGGCCGGCAAGGCGCACGACAGCACGAGCGCGCAGGGCAGGGTGCGCAGCGGGCTGCGCGGAATGTAACGGTGGGACACGATGTCTCCTGTGGTAAGGGTTAAACTTGGTGGCGGCGCGCGCGCCGCAAAATCGCGGCGGCCAGCGCCAGGAAGGCGGCGCCCCATGCGGCCAGGGTCCAGAAGCCGGCAGCCGGCGCCGGTTGCGCGGCCAGCGCGGGCGACGGCGCAAAGCGCGGCACTTCGTCGAAATAGCGGAAGCCGTAGCCGCCCAGGCAGGCGCGCGGGCACGGATGCAGTTCGTCGCCCAGCGCGGCCTGCTGGATGGCCTGCTGGAAGTACGCGCGCAGCGCCCGCTGATGCGTGGTCACCTCCGCAATGAACGCGTGCTGGCGCGCGCTGTCGTTGCCGGCAATGCGGGCCAACGCGGCGTTGGCCAGCGTGACCGGCGACAGCACGGCCAGCTGCGCCGACAGCGCCGCCCGCCTGGTCTCGGCGCGGGCGTACTGGTCGTCCACCACGGCCATGGCGTTGTCCAGCTCCTCGGCCCGCTGCAGGCGCGACACGCTGGCCGGCACGTCGCCCACGCGGGTGCGCGTGGGCCGCCATTCCGGGTGGCTGTCGTAGAACCGCGCCAGGCTGTGCACGCGGTTGGCGGCCACCCGGTCGCCGGCGTCGCGCAGCGCGCGCACATACGCTTCGCGCGGCGGGATCGGCGCGGCCAGGCGGGCGGCGACGTCCACGGTTGCCGGCAGCACGACGGCCAGCAGCAGCCAGGCGCCGAAGCCGTAAAACGCCGCATGCATGCGGTCGCGGGCCACGGCGCACACGACCCCGGCGACCGTCATCCAGAACAGCGTGTAGACAATGGCGACCAGCATCCACCACGCCAGCGCCGCCATGCCGGCGCCGCTGGCCGGCACCGCGCCCAGCGCCAGCGACAGCAGCGCGACCGTGCCCGCCAGCAGGCCGGTGGCCAGCATGCCGCGCGCCGCCACCTGGCCGAACAGGATGTGCTGGCTGCGCACGCCCTGCAGCAGCAGGCTGCGCAGGCGCAGGCTCTCGCGGTCCTGGGTCAGGACCGACGCGCACAGGGCCAGCACAATCAGCGGCCACAGGTACACGACAAAATACAGCAGGTCGTAACGGCCGGCGGCCAGGCGCGCCGGATGATCGATCTCGGCAGCGGTGAGGACCGATGCCATCGATTCGGCCCGCACCTGCACGGAGGCCGGCTGCAGGTCGGCCTGGCCGATGGCCAGCGCCGCGCCGGGCAGCAGCGGCCGCGCCGCATAACCCACGTGCGCGCGGAACGCATAGCCACGCACATCGACGGGCGTGCGGTACCACAGCTCGCCATCGAACTGCGGCGACTGCGGATCGGCGAAATAACGGGCGGCGAGGGCGGCCGCGTCGCGGCGGGCGGCCACTTCGTGGGCGGCGGCGCCCTGCTGCGCCGCAGCCGCGTGCTGGCGGAAACGGTTGCCTTCGAACAGGCCGTACGCGGCCAGCAGCAGGGCGGCCGCCAGCAGCAGCACCGCGCCGCGCTCGCGCCGCAGCGCGCGCAGGTCGTAAATGACCAGCGTCAATATCTTGTTCATCGCACGCCTCCATGCCGCAGCTGGCGCACGCTGTAAGCGGCCAGTACCGTGCTCGACGCCCACAGCGCCAGCAGCGGCAGCAGGTACTGCTCGAGCAGCGCGCGCCACTGCACCGCGCCATAGGAGAAGGCAAGCGGCGGGATGCGCTGCCACAGCGCCGCGTCCGCTTCGTAGCGCACGCCGGCGCGGTCCGGGTGGCGCATGACCTCGGTATTGAGCATGACCTGGATGACGCGGCGGTGGGCTTCGGCGCTGCGCACGAACGCCAGGTGGGCGGCCGTGTCGCTGGCGGCCAGGCGCGACGACAGGCCGGCAATGGCCACCATCGGCGACAGCCACCCGGCCAGCGCCATGGCGTCGCTCTGGCGCTGCAAGGTCGCGTACAGCTGGCCGTAGTGGCGGTCGAACACGGCGTTGCCGTGCTCTTCGCCGCGCAGCAGGCTCACGCCCGACCAGTTCACGGGCAGGTCGCGCACGTCGGTCACGCCATACTGGCGCAGCAGCTGCTGCTTGTGCTGTTCCGCTTG
>JBEVMD010000311.1:0-9624 GCA_040508835.1 Duganella sp.
CCTTCAAGGCGCCGGCCTTTTCACATACAATCGGCATTTCGACCCACATGAAGCGGAATGCATATGATCGAGTGGCAATGGCTGGCGTTTGACGAGATTCCCCGCCGCGACTGGTACGACGTGCTGCGCCAGCGGCAGCAGGTGTTCATCCTCGAGCAGACCTGCCTGTATCCGGACATCGACGGCATCGATCCCGACTGCCACCACCTGATGGCGTGGCGCGAGGTCGACGGCCAGCGCACGCTGATGGCCACGCTGCGCTGCGTGCCGCCGGGACTGAAATACGACGAGATGTCGCTGGGCCGCGTGCTCACCACGCAGGCCGCGCGCGGTACCGGCATCGGCCGCGAACTGCTGGCCCGGGCGATCCCGCTGGCCGAGGCGCTGCATCCGGGCCACCGGATCCGCATCGGCGCCCAGGCGCACCTGGAAAAATTCTATGGCAGCTACGGCTTTGTGACGGTCACGCCGCCGTACGACGAAGACGGCATCCTGCACGTCGACATGGTGCGGTAAGCGCCTTAAAACGTGAGCAGGAAGCGCGCGCCGGCGCCCACCTGGCGCACGTGGCGCACCGTGCCGCCGTTGGCATGCGCCAGGTGGCGCACCATGGCCAGTCCGATGCCGCGTCCCTGTTTTTTGGTCGAAAAGAACGGCGTGAAGATGTGCGCGGCCAGCGCCGGCGGCACGCCGGGGCCTTGGTCGGCCACTTCGATGCGCAGCCGCCCTCCCCGGCTCAGGCGCGCCGTCACCTGCGCCTGCGGAGCCGGGCTGCCCGCCTGCGCTTCCGCCGCATTCTTGAGCAGGTTGATCAGCGCCTGTTCCAGCTGGCCGGGATCGATCACCGCCGTCAGCGACGCCGGCGCCACCGAAAACGTCACGCTGCCGCCGCGTTCCTGCCACTGCGGCGCCACCAGCGCGGCCAGCCGCGCAAACAGTCCATCGAGCGCCACGTGCTGCGGCTGCGCGGGCGGCACCGTGGACAGGCTGCGGTAGCTGGCCACGAATTCCACCAGGCTGGCCGCGCGCCGGGCGATGGCGTCCAGCGCCGTTTCCAGGTCGGCGTGGACGTCGTCCGGCAGCGCACCGGCCACGTCGTCGAGCAGGCCGCACGCGGTGCGCGACAGCGACGCCACGGGCGTGAGCGAATTCATGATCTCGTGGGTCAGTACCTGCACCAGCTGGCGCCAAGCGTTGAGCGCTTCCGCTTCCAGTTCGCTCTCCACCGGCATGACGGCGGCCAGCCGCTGCGCCGCGCCGTGCACCGCCAGCGTGGAGACGGCCACCAGGGCGCGCTCCACGCCGCGCTCCGTGTCGAAGCTGACCAGCTGGCGCTGGCCCACCGGCTGCGCGGCCAGCAGCCGGTGCAGGTCGTGCGGCGCGCTGGCGCGGCCCGGCGCCAGCAGCCGCCGGGCGCGCACGTTGAGCGGCGCGGCGATCCCGTCGCCGCTGGCGTGCTCGATGCGAAACAGCGCAATCGGCGCATGTTCCAGCCGCGCGTCGAGCGCCTGCGCGGTGGCGGCCAGCGCGGGGTCGGACAGCATGCCGCGCAACGCCGGCTCCGTGACGGCGGGCGTTGACGGCGGCTCCATGCGCGGCTGCGGCCTGGCAAGACCCTGCACGCATTGCCATAGCATCGCTGCCGGGAGCATGCCCAGCAGCGCGCACAGCACGATGCGGCGCGGATCGGGGTCCAACGCCAGCGCATCGGCGGCGACGGCCAGCGCCAGCAGGGCCGCGACACTGGCGGCCACGCCCAGCTGGCGGCCGCGCTCAGATGCCATGCTTGCCCAGCTTGCGGTACAGGGCCGCGCGGCTGATGCCCAGGGTTTTGGCGGCATGGCTGATATTGCCGTTGTACTGGGCCAGTGTGCCGGCAATGGCTGCGCGCTCGAGCGCGTCGAGCGTCATGTCGTGGGCGGGCGGCACTGGCGGCATTGGCAGCGGCGCCATGGCGGCAGCGGCAGCAGGAGCAGCAGCGGTAACGGCGGCAGTAACAGCGGCAGGCCCCGGCGCAAAATCGGCGAGCCCGTATTGCGCGCCCTGCCCCAGGATCACGGCCCGCTCGCACGCGTGGCGCAGCGCGCGCACATTGCCCGGCCAGTCGTGCCGCAGCAGGCTGTCGAGCGCGGCGCCGGCGATCGAGCGCGCGGGGCGCTGGTACTGCGCCTCGTACAGCCGCAGGTAGTGCGCCAGCAGCAGCGGGATGTCGCCGGGCCGCTGGCGCAGCGGCGGCACGCGAATGACGATGGTATTGAGGCGGAACAGCAGGTCGGGCCGGAACACGGCAGGGTCGAACAGGCGCGCTTCATCGAGGTTGGTGGCGCTGATGATGCGTACGTCGATGGCTTCGGGCCTGTCGGCGCCCAGCGGCGTGACCTCGCGCCGCTCCAGGGCCGTGAGCAGCTTGGCCTGCGCGGCCAGCGGCATGTTGCCGATTTCGTCGAGGAACAGCGAGCCGCCGCGCGCGGCCTGGAAGCGCCCGGCGCGGTCGGCGCGGGCATCGGTGAACGACCCTTTGCGGTGGCCGAACAACTCGCTCTCGAACGTCGATTCGGGCAGCGCGCCCATGTCCACGGCCAGCAGCGTGCCGCCCGCGCGGCGCGATTGCGCGTGGAGGGCGCGCGCCACCAGCTCCTTGCCCACGCCGTTCTCGCCCAGCACCATCACGTTGGCCTCCGTGGGCGCCACGCCGGCGATCAGCGACGCCAGTTCGCGCATGGCGGGCGAGTCGCCCATCAGTTCCGGCAACGCCCTGGCGGCAGGCGCGGCCAGCGCGGCGCGGCGCGCCAGCGCCTGGTCCACGGCCGCGATCAGGCGCGCATTGTCCCAGGGCTTGGTGATGAAATCGCCGGCGCCGCGCTGCAGCGCCGTCACGGCCAGCGGCACGTCCGCATACGCGGTCATCGCGATCACGGCGGGCGGGCGCACCTGCGCGCGCAGCAGGTCGAGCAGCGCCAGGCCTTCGGCGCCGTCGATGCAACCGGGCGTGAAGTTCAGGTCCAGCAGCACCACGTCCGGCGCGCCGCGCAGCAACAGCGCCGGCAGGCCGGCCGGATCGCACAGCGTGGTCACCTGGCCATGGCGGCGGCGCAGCAGCAATCGGGCGGCGGTGGCGACATCGGGGTCGTCGTCGAGGATCAGGATGTGGGCGGACATGTTGCCATTCTAGCAGCGCCGCAGCACGCCGTGGACGACCTGCGGCCCGCGCAGGACGCGCGCCCGACGCGGGTGTCCGCATATGAACAGCGGCCGGTGTGCGGAAATGAACACCCCCGTGCCGGACTGCCGGGCAACCCGCATGGCCGCTGGTGGCGGGGCTCTGGCACACGCCTTGCTGTATGGCCGGCATGCACAGCAAAAAAAATTCCGACCCTGTCGCTCCATTGCCCTCCAGCGGCGCCGCCATGGACACCGTGGTGCCGCGCCGGCGCGGCAGGCGCCTGGTCCTGATCGCGGTTATCGTCATCGCCGTCAGCGCGGCGCTGTATGCGCTGTGGGCGTCGATGCCGCGCGGTCTGCGCGTGGCGGGCGCCGACCTGCGCATCGGCCAGGTCGTGCGCGGCGTGTTCGTCGACGACGTCGTGGTGCGCGCCAGCGCCGAGCCGCTGCATTCGGTCATCCTCGACGCGGTGGAATCGGGCCGGGTGGAGGAAGTGCTGGCCACCGATGGCGCGCTGGTGAAACGGGGCGACCTGCTGTTTCGCATCTCCAATCCGCAGCGCCACCTGGAGCTGCTGGCGCGCCAGTCCGAGCACGCGGTCAGCATTTTCAATCTGTCCAACCTGCGCGTGGCGCAGGAGGCCAGCGCCAGCGATCACCAGCGCCGCCTGGACGACCTGCGCTTCGACGTGGCGCAAGCGCAAAAACGCCACGACCGCAACGCGCGCCTGGCCGCGCAAGGTTTTATTTCCAGCGTGGCGCTCGAGGAGTCGCATGACCTGCTGGCGCAGCAGCAGCATTTGCTGGTGCAGCAGGAGCGCGCCGCCGCCACCGAAGCGCGCGTGCGCAACGCCGCCGCGCAGCAGCTGGAAACCGCCATCGGCGGCCTCGATTCGGGCCTGAAACTGGTCTCGGGCACGGTGGAAGCGCTGGCCGTGCGGGCGCCGGTCGATGGCCGACTGACCAACTTCCGCCTGCAGGTGGGCGAGTCGGTCGCCACCGGCAAGAACATCGGCCGCATCGACGATCCCGCGCGCTTCAAGCTGGCCGCCAGCGTGGACGAGTACTACCTCAATCGCATGGCGGTGGGATGCCACGGCAGCGTCAAGCAGGACGACCGCGAGTATTCCGCCGCCATCCGCGCCATCGACCCGCAGATCCGGGACGGCCGCTTTATCGTCGATCTGGTGTTCACCCACGGCCAGCCGCCCGTGATGAATCCGGGCCAGAGCCTGGACGCGCGCATCACGCTGGGCGAACCCACATCCGCACTGCTGCTGCCCAACGGCGCCTTCATCAACGACAGCGGCGGCGCCTGGGTGTACGTGCTGGACGCCAGCGGCCACGGCGCCGCGCGCCGCACCGTGCGCGTGGGCCGCCGCAACAACGCCCAGGTCGAAGTGCTGGGCGGCCTGGCGGCCGGCGACAAGGTGATCCTGTCCAGTTATGCGGCCTACGGAAATTCGCCACGACTGCAACTGGCGCGCTGAAAACTGCAGTACATTCCCACCACCACCCACCAAGGCTACCGTTATGCTCAAACTCGTCGGCGTCAGCAAGATCCACCAGGCAGGAGAAGTGCACACCACGGCGCTCGATCGCATCGACCTGCACATCGAAGCGGGCGAATACGTCGCCATCACCGGGCCGTCGGGCTGCGGCAAGTCGACCATGCTCGGCATCCTGGGCCTGCTCGACGTGCCCACGGCGGGCGAGTACTGGTTCGAAGGCCGCAACATCGCCGGCTGGAGCGAGTCGCAACTGAACACGCTGCGGCGCGGCCGCGTGGGCTTCATCTTCCAGAGTTTTAACCTGATCGAGGAACTGACCGTCTTTGAGAACGTGGAACTGGCGCTCGAATACAACGGCACCCCGGCGCGCGAGCGGCGCACGCGCGTAACGGCCATGCTGGACAGGCTGGGCGTGGGCCACCGCGCCGCGCACCGGCCTTCGCAGCTGTCGGGCGGCCAGCAGCAGCGGGTGGCGATTGCGCGCGCGCTGGTGGCCGGCCCCGCCGTGCTGCTGGCCGACGAACCGACCGGCAACCTCGATTCCGCCCACGGCGACGACGTCATGCGCCTGCTGCGCGAGATCAACGCCGAAGGCACGACGGTGGTCATGGTCACCCACTCGCCCGACCACGCGGCGCAGGCGTCGCGCACCCTGAACCTGCTCGACGGGCGGGTGGTGGTCGACGCGCTGCAGGCGGCGTAAGCGGGATGAAGCTGCGCGACTTGCGCACCGGCTGGCGCCTGCTGGCGCGCCAGCCCTGGCAATCCGCAATCGAGCTGCTGGGCCTGGCCACCGGCTTTGCCGTGTGCTTTCTGCTGCTGGGGTTTGCCCGCTACTCGTTCAGCTACGACCACGATGTGCCGGACCGCGAACGCGTGTACCTGGTCAAGCACCGGCTCAATTTCATTCCGCAGCCGCAGTGGATGGAGTACACGCCGTTTGCCCTGCGCGAGGTGGCGCTGCGCAGCGGCCTGCCGCTGGACGTCAGCGCCTGGTGGCCGCGCCAGGCAGTCGCGCAGCTGCAAGGACTGCCGCGCCAGGTGGACGTGACGCTGGTCGATCCGGCGTTCGAACGCATCGCCGGCCTGCGCGCCGTGGAAGGCGACCTGCAACAGGCGCTGACGCTGCCCGACGGCGTGGCGGTCACGCGCCAGGCGGCGCGCCAGCTGTTCGGCAACGCAGCGGCCAGTGCGCTGGGCCGCACGCTCGACATCAACGGCCAGACGGTGCAGGTGCGCGCCGTGCTGCCCGACCGCCCGGCCAACAGCACCCTGCAATTTACCCTGCTGGCCGGCGTGGGCAGCGCCATGTGGCCCGCGCGCGAGCGGCGCGACGCGCTGGCCAACTGGATGGGCATCGGCGGCCGCATCTACGTCAGGACCGGGCCCGGGGTGCAAGCGGCCGCGCTGCAACAGGTGCTGCAGGATGTGATCGACCGCGCGCCCTGGGGCAACATCGCTACGCCCGAGATGGCGGCGACGCTGGGACAGCGCAAGATGGTCGATATCGCCCTGGGGCCTTTGAGCGAAGCGTACTTCGACCGCAGCGTGGCCGGCACCATGGGCACCGGCCCGCGTGGCGATCGCCGCCTGGTGCTGGCGCTGGCCGGCGCCGGCGTGGCGATCCTGCTGTTCGCCGCGCTCACCTACGTCAACCTGGCCGCCATGCGCGTGGTGCGCCGCCAGCGCGAGATCGCCATGCGGCGCGTGCTGGGCGCTACCACCGGCCAGCTGCTCACGCAGTTCATGATCGAGTCGGTGCTGCTGTCCACCGCTGCCGCCGCTGCCGGGGTGTTGCTGGCCTGGTTGCTGGCGCCGGTGGCGTCCGACCTGCTGGCGTGGCCGCCGGCGGGCCTGTGGACACCGGCCAGCGTGGCGCTGGTGCTGGCGCTGGCAGCGTTCGGGGTGTATGCGATGGCGGCGGCCAGCGTGCAGCGGCGCGGGCGCGAAATCGTGCTGCGCAAGCTGCACGGCGCCGGCCGCGCGGCCATTGCGGCGCTGGTGGCACGCGAATTTCTGCTGCTGACGGGCGTCGCCGCGCTGCTCGGCGTGCCGCTGGCGCTGCTGGCGGTACAACGCTACCTGGCGCCGTTTGCCGAGCGCGCGCCGCTGGCCGGCTGGGCGCCGCTGGTGGCGCTGGCGCTGGCCGGCGGGATCGTGGCGCTGGCGGCGGCCCGTCATGCGGTGGTTGCACTGCGCATGGCGCCCGTCGCCGTGCTGCGCGATTAAACGCAAAGCCCGGCGGCGACCGCGCAAAAAAAAGCCAGCGGCATCGCTGCCGCTGGCTGGGATACCGGTGCAGTGGCTTACTGCTTGGTGTCCGCCACGCTTTCCAGCGTAATGTCGAATATCAGCGACGTATTGGGCGCAATGGTGCTGGTGCCGGTTTTGCCATAGGCCAGCTTGCCGGGAATGATGACCGTGCGCTTGCCGCCCACTTTCATGCCCTTGACCGCGTTGTTGAAGCCAACGATGGTCGTCATGTCCTTTTCCACGTCTGTCACCAGGAACGACAATGCTTTCACGGTCGTATCGGTGGAGACATTGGTTTCGATCTGCGTGCCGATCCGGCTGGCGCGGGTGCCGTCGTAGTAATACAGGGTATAGCGCACTTGCGCATACTTGCCTACCACCGCCTCGGCGCCGGTGCCCACGGTGGGGGTGACGAGGTCGGTCACGACCGTGGGCGGCGTTGCCGGAATGATATTGGGCAGCTCGGTAATGGCCACCAGTTCGATGTCGTACACCAGCGGCGCATTGGCCGGCAGCGCCGGGAATTTTTTACCGGAACCATTGGTCGCATCGCGCGCCGCCAGCGTGCTGGCGCCATACGCCAGGCTGGCCGGCAGCACCACCGTGCGCTTGCCGCCCACGGCCATGCCGACGATGGCCTTATCGAAACCGATCAGCGCGGTGGTGCCCGCGATGGGCTGGCCGGCGCCCAGCGTGAACGGCTGGACCGGGTAGATCGACTCGCCGGTGACCGACGTCTCCAGGATCTCGCCCTTGCCGTCGGCCTTGGCGCTGTCGTACAGGTAGCCCGTGTAGCGGATGGCCACCAGCTGGGTATCGGTCAGGTAGCTGATCAGAATGGTACGGTCCGCGACCGGCAGGGCGGCATCGGCGGGGTCATACACGATGTTCGTCACGCCCAGCTTTGCCACCTGGCCCGTGCCCGCCACGATGTCGGTCACCTTGTAGTCGGGCTGCGCCACGACCACGGTTTCCGGCTTCTTGTAATGGCCGCCGCAGGCGGTCAGCGTTGCCGCGCCGATGACTGCCGCAGCAATGAATTTCAACATCGATTTCATGATTACCTTTGAGGATAAGTTCGTATTCCTTGGCAGCTTTGCAGCTTTTCAGGAGCAGAAGTGTAGCAGACCGGGCACCCAGTGCCCGGGCCACAACATTCGGTTACATATTTTTGTGCGCTAGATTTCCACCTGCGTGCCCAGCTCGATCACCCGGTTCGGCGGTATCTGGTAGTAGTCGGCCGCGCCGCGCGCATTGCGCGACATGGTCACGAACAGATGCTCGCGCCAGGGCGCCATGCCCTTGTCGGGTGCGGAAATGACGGTCTGGCGGGCGATGAAGAACGAGGTTTCCATCATTTCGAACGGCAGGCCCAGACATTCGCACTGGCGCAGCACTTTCGGCACGTCCGGTTCGTCCTTGAAGCCGTAGTACACATTGACCTGGTAGCACTGGTGACCGAGGTCGATCACCTTGACCTGCTCATCTTCGGGCACATACGGTTCCTCGATGATGTGCACGGTGAAGAACACCACGCGCTCGTGCAGCACCTTGTTGTGCGACAGGTTGTGCAGCAGCGCGTGCGGCACGCCATCGCTCTCGCCGCGCAGGAAGATCGCCGTGCCGTACACGCGCGTGGGCGGCGCCACGAACAGCGACTCCATGAATTCCTCGAGCGGAATCGCATGCTTCTGCAGGTTGGAGAACACCAGTTCGCGGCCGCGCTTCCAGGTCATCATCACGGTAAACAACACGATGGCCAGCAGCAGCGGGAACCAGCCGCCGTGGAACAGCTTGAGCGTGGTGGCCGAGAACAGCAGGACGTCGATGGTGAGGAAGAAGCCGGTGGCCAGCAGGCACACCCACAGCGGCAGGTGCCAGCGGTAGCGGATCACGAAGAACGTCAGCAAGGTCGTGGCCAGCATGGTGGCGGTGACGGCGATGCCGTAGGCGCCGGCCAGCTTGTCGGACGAACCGAAACCCACCACGGCCATCAAGACCACCACCAGCTGCAGCCAGTTCACGGCCGGGATGTAGATCTGGCCGATTTCGCTGGCCGACGTGTGGTTGATGCGCATCCGCGGCAGCAAGCCCAGCGCGATGGCCTGCTTGGTCATCGAGAAGGTGCCGGAAATGGTGGCTTGCGACGCGATCACCGCTGCCGCCGTGGACAGGATCACCAGCGGGTACACGCTCCACGCGCCCAGCTGCTGGAAGAACGGATTGGACACCGCTTCCGGATGGGTCAGCAGCAGCGCGCCCTGGCCCAGGTAGTTCAGCGCCAGCGCGGGAAACACGATGAAGAACCAGGCAGCGCGGATCGGCTTCTTGCCGAAGTGGCCCATGTCCGCGTACAGCGCCTCGGCGCCCGTGAACGCCAGCACCACGGCGCCCAGGGCCACCAGCGCGATCATGCGGTTGTCCAGCATGAAGTGGAACGCGTGCAGGGGATTCAAGGCGGCCACGATTTCCGGGGCAGCGACGATATTGATCACGCCCATCACGGCCAGCGCGCCAAACCACAGCAGCATGATGGGACCGAACCAGCGGCCGATGCCGGCCGTGCCCTGGTGCTGCACCGCGTACAGCGAGACCAGCACGATGATGGTGAGCGGCACGATGTACTGCTCCAGCCCGGGCGCGGCCACTTCCAGGCCCTCGATTGCTGAGAGCACGGAAATGGCGGGCGTGATCACGC